>CAYWND010000598.1:0-2206 GCA_964459085.1 uncultured Oceanibium sp.
GCCCGGAACTTGTAGATGCCCAGCGCAAACCCGGTCATCGACGACAGGATAACGCAGCCCAGAACGGTCGGAACGGTGATCAGGATCGAGTTCAGCAGATACCGCGGCATGTCGGATTCGAGGAACACCTTGGAATAGTTCTCGACCCCCATGAAGGCGGTTGGCAGGCCCCAATAATTCGCGTTGGTGAAGTCTGCCTCGGGCTTGACCGAGAAGATGGCCACCGCAACCAGCGGTGCCAGCCACAACAGCAACGCCAGCGGCAGGAACGTCTGGTAGCTGACGCGTGCTGTTGCGGAACGTTTTTCAATCGGGGTTGGGAACATCTTAGCGCCCCTTCTCTTCGCGATACATCGAGAACAGGAAGTAGGTGATGAAGCACATCATGATCAGGAACAGCACCACGGCGATGGCCGCGCCATATCCCATACGGAACCCGTATTCGGAAAGCGCCACTTCGAACATGTAGTAGGCCAGCACGCGGGACGACCCGAACGGTCCGCCTTCGGTCATGATCGACACCAGATCAAAGGACCTGAGCGCGCCGATGATGGTGACGACAAAGGCGATGAAGGTCGCGGGCTTGAGCTGCGGGATGACCACGTACCACAGCATCTTCCAACCCTTGGCGCCATCCAGCCGCCCGGCCTCGATCTGTTCGGGATCCACGGCATTCAGGCCGGTCAGGTACAGGATCATGCAATAGGCGGTCTGCGGCCAAAGGCCTGCGGCGATGATGCCGTAGGTCACGTAGTCTTCGTTCCCCAGGACATTGATGGGCCCCAGTCCGAAGACGCCGATGATGTTGTTGAGCAGGCCGAAGGTCGGGTCGTAGAACCAGGTGAAAACCAGCCCGACAACGACCTGGCTGATCACGAACGGAAAGAAGAACAGCGATTTGTAAAGGCGGATGCCCCAGACCGTTTGGTTCAGAAACAGCGCGATGAACAGACCCGCGGGCACCGCCAGCAGGTACATGAACAACCAGATGATGTTGTTTTTCAGGGCGGTGTAGAACGCGTCCTGGTCAACGAATTCCCAGTACAGATCTTCGTAGTTGCGCAGGCCGATATATTCAGCCTCGCCCAACCCGTCCCATTCATAAAGCGAGATGTTGAAAGACTGAAAGATCGGAAAGATCACGTAGACCAGGAAGAACAGAACACCGGGTGCCAGGAAAAGGTAGGGTGCCAGCGTCTGCTGATTGCGCCGCCACCAACCATGCGGGGCGGTCTGGAACTCTGCCTGCCGGGAAATCGCGGTATCGGCCATCTGATGCCCCTTGGTCTGTCCGGGTGTCACCCCCCTCCGGCCGGAGGGGGGTCAGGGGGAGTTCATCCCCAAGTGCGAGTTGTCCCTCGCTTATTTGTAGATCCGGCCGCGCGCCCGCTCGAGCTTGGCCAGAATGCGGTCCAGGTTGTCCGGCTTGACCATGAACTCCTGGAAGCCCTCCATCGAGACCTTGGCCATCTCGGCCGGGGCGTCGCGATCCCAGAATTGGGCCACGCCACCGGGCGAATTGGACGACAGCATCGCAAAGCCCTGCTGCAGGAACTTGTCGTCATCGACCGACGAGTTGGCGTTCACGGGCAGCTGCCCCAGGTTCTTGCCATTGTTGATCTCGGTCTGGACGTCCGGGGACACCACGAAGCGCAGGAAGGCGCGGGCGTTGTCCTTGTTGGCCGCGTTCACCGGGATATGGAACGTGTCGGTCGGCGCATCCTCGGCCAGTTCGACATCCGGATTGATCGGCGGGAACTGGTAGAAGTCCAACTGGTCATCGGTCAGACCGCCTTCGCGCAGCGGGGCCACGGCGAAGTTGCCCATCAGGTATCCGGCCGCATCGCCATTGACCATGAACGGCAGCGCCTCCTGCCAGGAGTAGGTCTGGTGGTTTTCGATGAAGGCGCCCATGTCGATGAGCTCTTTCCAGTTGGCGAAGGTGGCTTTCACCTCGTCCGATTCCCAGCTGACGTTGCCGGCGGCCAGGTCCATGTGGAAATCAAAGCCGTTGGTGCGCATGTTCAGATAGTCGAACCAGCCGCCTGCGGTCCAAAGGAACTTGGTTCCGATGGTGAAACAGGCACGGCCCGAATCGACGATTTTTTGGCAGTTCGACTTGAATGCATCCCACGAGGTCGGCTCTTCGAGGCCCAGCTCTTCGTAGATATCCTTCCGGTAGTACACGCCCCACTGGTAGTAGGTA
>CAYWND010000599.1:0-2205 GCA_964459085.1 uncultured Oceanibium sp.
TGGGCTATCGCGGCATGAAAGAATACACGCTGGCGCTGGATGATCACCGCGTGCCGGGCGACGCGCTGCTTGGCGGGGTCGAGGGTCAGGGCTTCAAGCACCTGATGCAGACCTTCGAAAGCGCCCGAATCCAGACCGCCGCGCGGGCCATAGGCGTGGCCCAGAACGCCCTGGAACTGGCCATCGCCTATGCCACGGACCGGGTCGCCTTCGGCAAGCCCACGATCCGCTTTCCTCGGGTCTACGGCAAGATCGCGATGATGGCGGTCGAGATCATGATCGCCCGCCAGCTGACCTATTTCTCGGCCCGCGAGAAGGACGCCGACCGGCGGTGCGATCTTCAGGCCGGGATGGCCAAACTGCTGGGCGCCCGCATAGCCTGGGCCGCAGCAGACAACGCGCTGCAGATCCACGGCGGCAATGGCTTTGCCATGGAATACCCGGTCAGCCGGGTGCTGTGCGATGCACGGATCCTGAACATCTTCGAGGGGGCGGCCGAAATTCAGGCTCAGGTCATCGCGCGCCGCCTGATGGAAACCGCAAAGAATTGATTTGGCAATCCGGAACCCTGTCGGCATGCTGACGGCATGAGACGCGCCCTCTCCCTCGCCGCCGCATTCCTGCTGTCGAGCTGTACACAACTGCCCGACACGGTGGGCGAGGCCGCACCCGATGGCACCCTGTGGCAGTTGGCCGAGGTCGACGATACTGCGGTTGCCTATTCCGCGACGCTGCAGCTGTATTCCTCGGGTCTTGTCCGCGGCGCAGGCCCCTGCAACCGCTTCGAAGGCCGGCAAGACGCGCCGCTGCCCTGGGTGGCCTTTTCCGCACTTGCGGCCACAAAAAGGGCCTGCCCCGAGCTAGAGGCCGAGAGCACCTATCTGGCGCTGCTGGGCGAGATGGATTTTGCCGAGGTGCAGGCCGACAACATGCTGCTGACCAACGCCGCCGGCCGCAGCATGTTCTTCAAAGCCCGCTAAAGCCGCCCAAGGGCGGCTGGCGAGGCTCTGCCTCGCGCTCCGGAGTACTTTTGGAGCAAAGAGGGGCCCTTTATCCTTTGTTAACGACCCTCTTTGCTCAAAAAAATACTCCTGCAGAACCGGCCATCCAGACAGGTGCGAAACAGCTACGCGGCGCGGTACGTCAGAGCCTGTCGAAGGCCCGGACCAGCCGATCGCGCGCCGGGGGCAAGGCGTCCTTGCCAAGGCTGGGCGCCAGCGATCCAGCCAGAAAGTGCCCCGTCAGACGCAGCCCATCGCGCAGATCCTGCGCGGTGATCGGATCCTCGACCGTATCGCTGCGCAGAAAGGGCGGCAGCGGCAGCAGGCGGTCGGCATAGTCCGCACCGCCGGACCGGCTGACCGCGCGGCCGGACCGGGGCGAGACATAGACAAGATCGCTGCCCGATCCGGTCACAGCACAGCGGGTCAGGTCCAGGCCGAAGCCCAGGGTATTCAATAGCTCTGTTTCCCAGCCCACATATTCCGCCTGCCAATCCGCCCCGGCCTCGAGCAGGTCCAACAGATCGCATGTCGCGCGATAGAACGCCGGGTAGGCCTGGCGTTCGGGCAGGGCAAAGGATGTCAGCGCGGTCAGCGATGACAGACCGGCCAGCGCCGCACGATCACTCAGAACGCTTGCGCGGGCCTTTATCGGCTCGACCGTGAAGCTTCCCAGGTGGTCCGCCAGCCGCGCGCGCCAGGCGACCGACAGCTGCGCGCCGGGCTGCAGGATCGGAGCCATCCGCCGGCCAGCCCCACCGCGCACCAGCCCCAGATGGCGGCCATGATCTTCGGTCAGGACCTCGATGATCGCGGCGCTCTCGCCATGCCGCCGCGCGGCCAACAGAATGCCTTCGCCCCGCCAGTCCATCGCCCGACGCTACCCGCTGAGCCCGTCTTCGTCGAGCAGCGAGCGACCTTC
This sequence comes from uncultured Oceanibium sp., assembly GCA_964459085.1. Taxonomy (GTDB): domain Bacteria; phylum Pseudomonadota; class Alphaproteobacteria; order Rhodobacterales; family Rhodobacteraceae; genus Halovulum. The sequence continues at coordinate 1,924 of CAYWND010000599.1, forward strand.
GCGATCCTCGACCTCGATCACCCACAGATCGGGGTCGAAGGACCGCTGCCGCGCGATCGCCGCGTCAACCTCGGCCTCCCCGCCCGAGGCCAGCTCTGCCCAGACCCGGTTCCCGTCCAGATCGAATGTCCGCTGCATCAGGCAGGCCGAGCCATCCAGCGGGTTGATCTTGACCAGAACCGCGCCGGCCGTCGCATCCCCACGGCTGATCACAAAGGCCGGGATGTCCGCAAGACGCAACCGCGCAAGATACGCGCGAACCCAGAAATCTGCTGTCAGGCG
>CAYWND010000600.1:0-2196 GCA_964459085.1 uncultured Oceanibium sp.
CGGCAGCGAGCAGGCGTCGGCCTGCAGCACCTTGAGGCCGGGGATGCCGCACGCGTCTTCGGCCAGGCAGGCGGTCTGCTTCGGCTCGAGCCGGATCACGAGCGTGTCGCCGTCGCGGGTGATCGACCGCACGTCGTCGGTCGAGATGCTCCGCTCTTGGTGCTCGATCTCCACGGGCTCTTCGCCGGTCAGCTCGAGCCGGTCGGCGAGCTTCAGGATGCCGGCGAGCTTGGTGGAGTCGAGCCGGTGGTCGACATCGCCCGCCACGAGGGTCTGTAGCAGGCAGCGGGTCTCGCTGCGCGGCTTGCCGCCGCAATCAACAAACTCCTTCACCACCCGCCCGATCTCGGTCACATGAAAGTGCGGCGCGACCGCCACACTGGGGGCGATCTCGATCAGGACCGAGCAGCCGGGGTTTTCGGTGATGGTGGTGCGGAAGGTGGTTAGGTTCACGGGAATGGGTCTCATCGACGAAACGTATGGTGGCTTTCCTATAGTCGACAAGCGAATCAGTCAGGCCTGCCGGATGCTGATCCTAAGTGACTGAAATATAAGTACTTATGCAATAAATCGGATCGTGGCGGTATGCTGATATGCACCGATATGCAAAAATATAGCAAAATATGTATTGATATGCGTTGTGCCGAACGATATTCTGCTTCTGAATGACGATAACGACATTAGAACAGCCTGTAGACGACTAACACCAGCTGACAAACATCGCAGACGTCCCGAGATGATCCTGATGTCCGAGTGCATGACAGCTACTCGGTCTATTCGATCAATTTGAGGTTCCGGCGAAAGGATCTGCCGCTCCTCACTGCATCTTAAGGTGCGTGGAGGTAAACGGTGTTTGATTGGTTCATGTGGTGGAAGAAGTGGTGGGAAACACGATGGCACAGATCGAAAGCTCCTGGCAGAGATATTTTTCCGGAACCGTTGCAGCGAGATGAAGTGCATACAGCCGGCTCTCAATGGGAACGTTATCAGAGCGAGATCAGTCAACTAAAGCTAGAAGAAGAGTCAAGGTATCCCTGGTGGAGTAATGAGAACTTGCCTGAGCCACCCCTCGGCGGATGGGAACCAGCCACCCTCAATAACGCTTGGCTTGGGATATCGCGGTTGTTGCCCATACAGTTAGCGCACACGCGTTTACTTATAGAGAGACTCGCATGCTTCGGAGATGAACTCGAAACTAGTGATCTCGACATCCGCCCAGTCACCCCTGGGTTTTATCCTTTGTACCTGTTGCGTGATCGTGGCGGTCCTTTGAACGACCAAAAGCTAATGATTGTGTTTGCCCCCATTCCGAAGAATGGCAAGCTGGTTGTTCTTCGTCTGTACTTTGGATGGGGTGAACTTCCTGCACATCATGTCGCGCTGATCCAAGATCGTCTTCAGGACTTCATGGATTTCGATAACGATATCAACGAAGAGTAGCTTTACTGCTTGTCTTCGATAAACGGAATATGAACTAGTCTTTCCACGAGAAAAGCAGACCTATGTCAAATGGACAAGAAATAGCTGTGGCGGAAGAAAGCTTTACTGCCACTCTTACGGAACAGCAGCAAGAGTTGCTGGATATGTGGCTCAGCATGTCGCGGGAGAAGCGCCGCGTCCTTTGGCGTGTTTTTGATGCCTATGAAAAAGCATCTACTCCAGAGGAAGAGAAAGAGATCAGAGACTCAATCGCTGAGGCGGCCTTTCGATCACCCTTGACTGTTGCAACCAAGAGTATTGAACAGCTTGATGTTCCGTCTAAGGGATTTGTAGACTTAGAGCATCATCGCAAATGGGTTGGCATTCAGATCAAGAAGTACCGCTCGAAGGCGGGCTTCACTCAAGAGCAGCTTGCAAAACGGGCGGGCATGCCACAGAGTCATGTTTCAAGACTAGAGTGCGGTAAGCACGCAGCCACTTATCTTACCATCTCTAAAATCGCGGATGAGTTGGGCGTGGACCCTGGTCTGCTAGACCCAACTTACGGATAGCATGATTTGTGATTCGTGAGCCATATGCCGTTGGCTTCGATTGCAAATATAGGTATTACATAGCAATCCAGGCGTCTCTTGACCTGTAGGGTAAAGAGACGCCTGGATTACAGTTATTGCAGGATCACAGGTCCAGCTTCACCGCCAGCTCCTTGAGCTGCTTCGCGTCGACCGCGCCGGGGGCTTCGGTCATCAGGTCGGCCGC
>CAYWND010000601.1:0-2194 GCA_964459085.1 uncultured Oceanibium sp.
CGTTGGCGGGTGGGTTGGAGACGCCCTGCCCAGCCCCCCCCCCCCGCTGTCCCGGGCTTGACCCGGGGCCTCCCCCGCCACTGGATTTGAAAGGTCCCGGGTCACGCCCGGGACAGTGCGGTTCCATCAAGCTCTGAAACGGTCTAGAACTTGGTCTGCGCGAGATAGTCGGCCAGTAGATCATAGACCAGGCGGATACGTCGGCTGGTGTGTAGTTCGCGGTGGGTGGTCAGCCAGACCGGGAAGGTCAGAGGCTCCATCCCGGGCAACAGGCGCACCAGTCCGGGTGTGCGGTCTCCGACCCAGTCGGACATGGGGGCGATGCCAAACCCCTGCTGCACAAGTTGCCACGACACCAGGCCGCTTTCCGACGCGACCTTGATGTTTTCGCGGGTCAAGGGGATGCCCAGCGGCACCATGTAGTTGACCACGCTGTCGGGGTCGGTGAAGCCAACCCAGTCGTGATCGGCAAGTTCTTCCAGGGTCTCGGGGCGGCCGTGTTTGTCGATATAGCTGGATGCTGCATAGAAAAAGGCCTGCGCCTCGCGCACCATGCGGGCGATCAGTTCGGGCTGTTCGGGCCGGACGTGGCGGATCGCGATGTCGGCCTCGCGCCGTTGCAGATCGCGGATGTCATTGGCCGCGACCACGTCGATTGCAAGCCTGGGCGCGATTTCGCGCAGGCGTTTCAACGCAGGCGGCAACACATGTGCCGAAAAGACATCGCTGGCGGTGATCCTGACCTCGCCCTCGATGGCCTGGGACTGGCCGGATGCGGTCAGCGAGATGCGAGTCGCGGCCTCGCCCATCGCGCGCACATGCTCCAGCAGTTCGACCCCCGATGGCGTCAGTTCCAGCGATCTTCCGACCCGTTCGAACAGGGTTACGCCCAATTCCGCCTCGAGCGCTGCGACCTGGCGGCCCAGTGTGGGCTGGGTCTGACCCAGCGCACGGGCAGCGGCCGACAACGAGCCCTCCTCGGCCGTTGCAAGGAACGCGCGGACCTGATTCCAGTCGAACGAGATGGCCTGCCAATTCATGCATTTTCGTATAACATCCCTGCGGAATTCGGCAATTTATCTTTGAAGGGCGCATGAGTATCTGGGATGCAGAAAAGGAGACATACCATGATTGCTCAAGCTGATTTCTGGGATTCCCGCGCCGAAGGCTATGCCAAATCCAAGGTCCGGGATGAAGACGCCTACAAGTACACGGTCGAGCGCGCGCGGTCCTATCTGCACGCCAATGACCGGGTGCTGGAACTGGGCTGCGGCACCGGCACCACGGCGCTGATGCTGGCGCCGTCGGTTGCGGAATACATCGCGACGGATGTGTCGCCCAAGATGATCGAGATCGGTCGTGAAAAGGCCTGGGACCAAAGCATCGACAATGTGCGCTTTGTGGCGGCCGAGGCGAGTGGCGCAGATCTGCCCGAAGGCCCCTTTGATGCGGTCACCGCGTTCAACGTCTTGCATCTGATCGAGGATGTGGATACCGCGCTGGCGCGGGTGCACGAGATGCTGAAGCCCGGGGGCGTGTTCATCTCGAAAACCGTGTGCAACCTGGATAGCGGGTTCCACCTGAAGTATTTCGCGATGGCCAAGGTGATGCTGCCCCTGATGCAGGCCTTCGGAAAGGCGCCGTATGTGAATCTTGTGGCGGTCTCGGAACTGGAGCGGACCATCACCAAGGCCGGTTTCGAGATCATCGAGACCGGGAACTACCCGGCCAAGCCCCCCGCGCATTTCGTTGTGGCGCGGAAGGTCTGATCTGCGCATCCCGCAGCGGTGCCCAAAGAAAAAACCCGCCATCATGGGGGTGATGGCGGGTCAAGTTGGGTGCCGCAGGGACACCGGCGGTTAGCTGTTACGTCTCAGGATTTCATTTCGGCGCGGATCTGCTGGCGCAACACGTCGATCGGGATCGCCTTGCCGTCGCGGCGGAACGACCAATAGGTCCAGCCGTTGCAGGATGGCAGCCCCTCGAGCTGGGCTGCGACCTGATGGATCGATCCCTTGTGGTCGGCCGAGATCAGGGTGCCGTCGGCGCGGACCTTGGCGGTGCGTTTGGCGTTGTTCAGGCTCTGAAGGGTTTCGCCAGGGTTCAAGAGGCCGCGTTCGACCAATTGCCCGAACGGGACCCGGGGCTCCGCCCGTTTCGAGGTCGTGACCTCGAGGCTTTTGCCGTCCAGCCT
>CAYWND010000602.1:0-2193 GCA_964459085.1 uncultured Oceanibium sp.
CGAGACGTTCAAGCTCTTTGATATCGTCTACATCATCACCGAAGGCGGCCCCGGCAGTTCGACCGAGACCATTGCCGTCTACCTTTACCGCACAGCCTTCCAGTTCTTCCGCACCAGCCAGTCCGCAGCCCTGGCGTATATTGTGCTGTTCATCGTGATCGTGCTGACGAACCTGTATCTATACGCCGTGAACCGGCGCGCCGAGGAGGTCGACTGATGGCCCGTAAGTATCGCGAGATCGGCAAGGCCGGCTGGCGCTATTCCGCAATCACCGGCATTGTCGGGTTCATCTACTTTTTCCCGGTGCTCTGGATCATTTTGACCGCGTTCAAGACGCGTACCGACGCGCTGGCGGTGCCGCCGAAGTTGTTCTTTACCCCCACCTTCGAAAACTTCGTCTCCGTTTTCTACCGCGCCTCGATCACCACCGGCACCACTCAGGCCACGGATATGGGGCTCTATTTCTTCAACTCGATCTTCATCGCGTTCACTTCGGTGGGACTGGCGCTGATCGTGGGGACCCTGGCGGCCTATGCGTTCAGCCGCTATCCCCTGCGAGGCAATGACACCTATCTGTTCATCATCCTGACCACCCGAATGATGCCACCCATCGTGGTCATCATCCCGATCTTCCTTATGTTCCGTCTGTCAGGGCTTGCAGGCAGCTATTGGGGGATCATACTGCTGTATACGGCATTCAACATCCCCTTTTCGGTCTGGCTGGTGAAATCGTTCTTCGACGAGTTAAACCCCGAGATCGAGGATGCGGCCCGAATGGACGGGGCCACCGAACGCCGTGTCTTCTTTGGCTTCTGCATCCCGCAGATGCTGGCGGGCCTCAGCGCCACCTTCGTCTTCGGCCTGATCCTGACTTGGAACGAGTTCCTGTTCGCATTGCTGCTGACGGGCGTTGAAACCCGCACCGTCCCGGTGGCCATGGCGCGAACACTGGGTGGTGAGGTCGGCGTGGACTACGGCTTGCTGGCGGCGATTGTGACCCTGTTCCTGATCCCGATCTTCTTTGTCACCTTCCTTTTGCAAAACCAGCTGCTGCGCGGCGTGACCTTCGGCACGGTGAAGAAATGACGATCGAGCTGAAGAAGCTGACAAAACGCTTTGGGTCGCTGACCGCAGTCGACGCCATTGACCTGGATGTCGGTGACGGCGAGGTGCTGTGTTTGCTTGGCCCGTCGGGCTGCGGCAAGACCACGACCCTGCGCATGGTTGCGGGGCTGGAATTCGCGACCGAGGGCGACGTGATCCTTGGCGGGTCGCGCGTCAACGACCTGCGCCCACGTGATCGCAACGTGGCGATGTCGTTCCAGTTCTACGCGCTGTACCCCAGTCTCAGCGTGGCCGAAAACCTGGCCTTCCCGCTGCATGGCGAGGGGCTGTCCAAGTCCGAGATCGAGACCCGCGTGGCGCGCATCTCGGACACTTTGCAGCTGGGCAGCATTCTGAAACGCACGCCAGGGCAGTTGGCCGAGGGGGAAAAGCAGCGTGTCGCAGTGGGTCGGTCGATCATCCGCGATCCGCAGTGTTTCCTATTCGACGAGCCGCTCTCGCGTCTGGACGTGCAGTTGCGCGAAGAGATGCGGGGTGAGATCAAGGCGGTCTTGCAGGATCTGTCTAAACCCACTGTAATCGTGACACACGATCAGCTCGAGGCCCTAACCATGGCGGACCGGATCGCGGTTATGCGTGACGGACGGATCGAGCAGGTGGACACGCCACACAATGTGTTTCAGCATCCCGCGAACCTGTTCGTTGCAGGGTTTATCGGCACGCCCCAGATGAACCTGCTGCCCGCCACGCTGACCGCTGCAAGCGAAGGCGGGCATGCCGAATTTACGGTCGCGGGCGGACAGTCGATGAGCATCCAGGTCGATCCCCGCATCGCCGAAGTGTCACCGGGTGCCAAGGTCACCCTGGGTATCCGGCCCCGGAACCTAGAGATCACTCACGAACCTGCCGAGGACGGAGTATCAACCAAGATCGATATCGTGGAACCGATGGGGGCCGAGACGCTGGCCCACCTCAACGACGGCCACCACGATCTGCGCCTGGTCACTGACTGGCGTGTGCCGCTGACCGAGGGCGATCTGGTCCACACCCGCTTTCCGCCCGGAACCACCCACGTCTTCACCGAAGACGAGCAAGTCTTGAGGTCATCATGACAGCATCCCAGGCAAA
>CAYWND010000603.1:0-2191 GCA_964459085.1 uncultured Oceanibium sp.
TCTCAAGAACACCTCGGGCTTTGTCTATTACGTCTCGATTACCGGCATCACCGGTGCGGCCGAGGCCAATGCGGCGGCTGTCGCGCCCGAGGTCGCCCGGATCAAGGCCTCGACCGATCTGCCGGTTTGCGTTGGCTTCGGGATCAAGACCCCGTCCTCGGCCCAGTCCATCGCGTCGATTGCCGATGGTGCGGTCGTAGGGTCGGCGATTGTGTCGATGATCGGGGACGGGAAATCCGCTGACGAGATCCTCGGCTTTGTAGCTTCGCTTGCGGATGGGGCGCATTCGGCCTGAGCCTGGGACCGGAACGCGAAATTCAGTCTATCGACCTGTGGCAAACCGCCTCGATATTGTGCCCGTCCGGGTCCAGAACGAAGGCTGCGTAGTAGTTCGGGTGATAGTGCGGGCGCAGTCCCGGCCCGCCATTTTCTGTTCCACCGGCCGCGATCGCTGCGTTATAGAAAGCATCGATCTGTGACCGGCGTTCGGCGCGAAAGGCGATGTGCATCAACCCCGTCACGGCGCGTTCCTCGGCGATCCAGAACCATGGGGTATCATCCCCGTACCCGGCAACCTTCACACCATCAGACTGGTCGCCCGGAACGTCATAGAGGCGCCGAACACCCAGGCTTCCGAGAGCCAGATCATAGAATGCCGTAGAGCGCTCGAAATCGACCACGCCGAATGTTATGTGATCGATCATCGCCAAATTCCCGCGCGTTGATCATCGCCATCCGGCCGGTGCCGATCCACCTTATTCCGCCGCCAATCGATCCCTTTGCGCCCAGTCCGCCGGGCCCAGCGGTTGCGGGATCTGGTGTTCAAAGATCAGGTTCGACAGGTCAAGGTCATGGATATCCGTGCGCCCGCACAGGCCCATCGTGGTGTCCAGTTCTTTCCAGATAACTTCCAGCGCCTTGGCCACACCGGCCTGGCCCATTGCGCCCAGTCCATACAGGAACGCACGCCCGATATAGGTCCCCCGCGCGCCCATCGCGACCGCTTTCAGTACGTCCTGACCCGACCGGATTCCACCGTCGAAATGCACCTCGATCCGGTCGCCGACGGCGGCCACGATCTCGGGCAGCACGGTCAGCGAACTCATCGCGCCGTCCAGTTGCCGCCCACCGTGGTTCGATACGATAATCGCATCCGCCCCCTTGTCGGCAGCGATCCGCGCATCTTCGGCATCCAGGATCCCCTTGATGATGAACGTCCCGTCCCAGCGATCGCGGATCCAGTCGATGTCATCCCAGGTCAGGCTTTGGTCGAACTGAGCGTGGGTCCAGTCGGCCAGTGTTCCCATGTCATCCACGCCCTTGGCATGGCCCACGATGTTGCGGAACGTCCGGCGGTGGGTTTGCAACATGCCCAGGCACCAGCGGGGTTTCATCGCGATGTTGATCATGTTGGCGATGGTCAGCTTGGGCGGCGCGCCCAGCCCGTTTTTCAGATCCTTGTGCCGCTGCCCGATCATCTGCAGATCAAGGGTCAGCACCAAGGCCGAGCATCCGGCCGCCTTGGCCCGGTCAATCAGACCGGCGGCAAACTCGCGATCCCGCATGACATATAGCTGGAACCAAAACGGCTTGGAGGTCACGCTGGCCACGTCCTCGATCGAACAGATCGACATCGTCGACAGTGTGAAGGGTACGCCAAAGGCCTCGGCCGCCTTAGCCGCCAGCATCTCGCCATCGGCGTGCTGCATGCCGGTCAGGCCCGTGGGCGCGATCGCGACCGGCATCGCCACGTCTTCGCCGACCATGGTGGTGCGGGTCGACCGCCCCTCCATATTGACGGCGACGCGCTGCCGCAGCCGGATTTTGGAGAAGTCCGAGCTGTTTTCGCGATAGGTTTGTTCCGTCCACGAACCACTATCCGCGTAGTCATAGAAAACGCGGGGCACGCGCCGCTCGGCCAGGACGCGCAGGTCCTCGATATTCGTGATGACGGGCATGCATTCCCCCGAGTCGCGGTGAATTGGTCAGTTAATTGTACCAATTCATATCAATTCGATGCGAAGACTTCAATGCGACAAAGCCTGCATGTCAAGGACTCCCGCCTTGGCGGGCCAATTCGAATTTCCGCTTTCCTTTCGCTGCGTGTTGACCTATGAACCGCCTCTGTCGCGGGCATGCACCCTTGGAGGATGTCCGCCGCTTTGAAAATCAGGAGTTAAGACCATGGCTG
>CAYWND010000604.1:0-2185 GCA_964459085.1 uncultured Oceanibium sp.
AGTTGTTGGCGGTGCACATCGCGGCATCGTCAGAGGCCAGGAACAGCACCATCCGCGCGACATAGACAGGATCGATCAGATCGGGAAGGCATTGGCGGTCGCGGTGTTTTTCCAGCGCTTCGGGCGTGGCCCACAGCTCTCGCTGTCGTTCCGTCATGATCCATCCGGGTACCACCGTATTGACCCGAATGCGGTGCCCGCCCAGATCCCGAGCCATGGTTCGGGTCAGGCCGTGGACCGCGGATTTCGCGGTCGCGTAGGCGGGAAAACCGCCCCCCGCCTCCCACCAGGAATTCGAGCCGATGTTGACGATCGCCCCGCCACCTGCGGCGATCATGTCCGGCGCCACCGCCTGGATGGCAAAGAACATGTGGCGCAGATTGGTGGACATACGTTCGTCCCAATACTCGGGTGTCACCCCGGCCCAAGCGTGGCGATCATCGCGCGCGGCATTGTTGACCAGAACCTGCGCCCGCCCGACCCGCTCGGTAAGCGTCCGAAACGCCGCTTGCATCGCCTCGATATCGCGCAGATCGCAGACCTCGAAGGTGATCTGGCCTTCGGTCGCCTCGACCAGCGCTGCCGACGCAGTGTCATCGAGATCGACGAACCCGACCCGCGCGCCCTGCGCCGCAAATGCCGTCACGATCTGGGCCCCGATGCCGCTCGCGCCCCCGGTCACGAAAACGGTTCGATCCCTCAGGCTGGGATAGTTCGCAAAGGTCATCAGGTCTCTCCTGTCAGGTTGGGCGACTGCGCGGGGCCACAGGACGTCATGAATCGCGGCAATCGTCAATGCCATGCCCCGCACCAGTCTTGACAGGTGGCGGGATGTGCGGGAGCAGTTGGTAACCATACAGTTATGAAAGCATCGGACCCCGTGGTCGGCCAATCGGAATATGACTACATCATCATCGGCGCAGGATCGGCCGGTTGTGTCCTGGCATCCAGACTGACCGAGGACGCGGACAACCGTGTGCTGGTGATCGAGGCCGGAGGGCAGGATCGCAGCCCGCTGTTTCACATGCCCGCAGGCTTTGCCAAGATGACCAAGGGCATCGCGTCCTGGGGCTGGTCGACGGTACCTCAGTCCGCGCTGGGCGGGCGGTCTCTGTGGTACACCCAGGCCAAGGTGATCGGCGGGGGATCCTCGATCAACGCGCAGATCTACACGCGGGGCAATCGAGCGGACTATGACGCATGGGTTCGCGATTATGGTTGTGACGGTTGGGGCTATCTGGACGTCCTTCCCTACTATCGTCGTGCCGAGGGGAACGAGCGGTTCCTGAACGCCTATCACGGCGCGGACGGGCCGCTGGGCGTGTCCATGCCACGCGGTGCCCTGCCGATATGTGACGGTTTCCTCAGAGCGGCCCAGGAATGGGGCATGCCCTACAATCCCGACTTCAACGGCGCCAGGCAGTCGGGATGCGGGTACTATCAGTTGACGCAGCGGGACGTCCGTCGATCTTCGACCGCCCAGGCCTATCTCAGGCCAGCACAACGCCGCCCGAATTTGCAGGTCACGGTGGACACCCAGGTCCGCCGCATTCTTTTCGAGGGCGGGTGCGCGGTTGGTGTGGAAACCGTCCGCAAGGGCATCGCAGAGACTGCGCGCGCCACCCGAGAGGTGATCGTTGCTGCCGGGGCTATCGGCTCGCCCTGGTTGTTGCTTCTGTCCGGGATCGGGCCCGCGGATCATCTGCGCAGTGTCGGCGTTGACTGCGTACACGATCTGCCCGGTGTGGGCGAGAACCTGCAGGATCACCTGGACCTGTGCACGATCTCGGAATGCACGGGGCGCCATTCCTACGACGGGATGGATCGCCCGGATCGCAGCCTTCGTGCCGGGCTTCAATACCTGATGACTCGCACCGGGCCTGTTGCGGCCTCTCTGTTCGAAACGGGTGGCTTCTGGTTCGCCCAGGACGATGTGGCCACGCCGGACATCCAGTTCCACCTTGGTCAGGGGTCGGGGATCGAGAAGGGCATCGCGAAAATCAACGGATGGGGCGTTACGCTGAACAGTGCGTATCTCAGGCCACGCTCGCGGGGCACGGTACGCCTGGCCTCGGCCGATCTGGCCGACGCGCCCCTGATTGACCCGAACTACTGGGCCGAGCCTCATGATCGGGACATGTCGATCCGAGGGCTGGAAATGGCGCGCCAGATCATGCGGCAACCG
>CAYWND010000605.1:0-2170 GCA_964459085.1 uncultured Oceanibium sp.
ATCAGGACGTCGGCCAAGGCGCTGACTTCGGCCAGGCCCATGACCTGCAGGCCCTCGCCTTCGGCCTTGGCGGTCGAGGGCGACCCCTCGCGCAGGCCGATGGCGATGTTCTTGGCGCCGCTGTCGCGCAGGTTCAGGGCGTGGGCGTGACCCTGGCTGCCATAGCCGATGATCCCGACCTTCTTGTCCTTGATGAGATTGATGTCGCAATCGCGATCGTAATAAACCCGCACCGCGTGGCTCCTTCCTGGTACTTATCTTTCGGGAAGGGTGCGTAAACGGGGTATGCGGGCAAGGCAAGGGGAATCGACCCCGACCCGGTTCTCAGGATCCCAGGCCCAGCCGCATGGCCGCCTGTTTGACCGGCTGGGACCCGGCCAACAAGCGCAGACCCGCGCGGCGCAGATCCCGCAATTCGGGCGCTTCGGCCATCGCGGCGCGGTTCAGCAGATCGACGCCGGCCACGCGCGCGGCGATATCGGGTTGGCGGCGGCGCGCGTAGGGATCCAGCACCTGGGCGGAGCCGATGTCCTGACCCGCGTCCCGCGCCTTGACGACCAGATCGCGCAGGCAAACCAGATCCGCCAAGCTCATGTTCAATCCCTGCGCGCCGATGGGCGGGACCACGTGGGCGGCCTCGGCCACCAGGGCCAGGCGGCGGGCAGACATACGCGCGGCGATCAGGTTGATGATCGGCCACACCATGCGCCGCGTTTCGGTCTTGAGCGGTCCCAAAACGTTGCACGCGCGGGTATTGAGCGCTGTCTGAAACGCCTCGTCATCCATCTCGGCCAACTCGGCCGCCCGGGGTCCGGTTTCCATCCAGACCACGGCCGAATGCGGAACGCCGTCACGGTCGGGCAGGGGAACCAGTGTAAACGGCCCGCCGGTGCGGTGGATCTCGGTCGAGACATTATGGTGTGGCTCGGGGTGGCTGACGGCAAAAACCAGCGCCTTTTGTCCAAAGCCCCAGCGGCGCACCTTGATCCCGGCCGCATCGCGCAGAAAGCTGTTGCGCCCGTCGGCGGCAATGACCAGCGGCGCCTCGATCTGGCTGCCATCCGATAGCGTGACCAATGCGCTGCTGGTGCGGGCCAGAAAGCCGGTGACGCGCCGCCCGGTCAGCAGTTGGACGCCCGGTGCTGCCTGCAGATGCGCCAACAACTCCCGTCGGATCAACCAATTGGGAAGGTTCGCGCCAAATCGCGGCTTGCCCAACTCGTCGGCGCGGAAGTCCGCGACCTCGCGCAATACCGGGTCGGGCCCGCCCGCATCGGCCAGGCGCATCACGGACAGATCGGTGGCATGTGGTGCCAGGCGTGGCCAGAAACCTGCCTGATCCATCAGTTCAATGGCAGGTTCCAGAAATGCGGTCGAGCGTAGGTCGGCATCCGGGTCCGATTCCGAGGTTGCCGGTGTGCCAGGCTCGATGCAGCAAACGTCGAGCCCCTGGGCCGCGAATACCGCCGCCGCGGTCATGCCCGCAACGCCGCCGCCCGAGACCACGATATCTGCTTGCTGCCGTGTCATGGGCGACAATCTAGAAGCCGGGGTCGCGGACGGAAAGGGGACTTAGACCAGCCGCGACAAGAAGTCTTGGAGATTACTGGTGACGTGATGGACGTGGGCGTGCGTGGCGTCCTCGCCCACCAGCACCGTGCGCATTCCCAGCGCGTGGGGCACCTCTAGGTTGCGGTGGTCATCTTCGAACATCGCGGCTGTAGGACCTGCTACCTGTGCATCGGAAAACACGGTGTCAAACGCCTTGCGGTGGGGTTTGGGCACATAGCCCGCATCCTCGACCCCATAAAGCGCATCAAAAACGCCCGTCAGTCCGCGCGCCTGCGTCACCCGCCGGGCGTGTTCGCGCGATCCGTTGGTATAGACGATCTTGCGGCCCGGAAGGGCGCGGATCGCCTGCGCCAGGTCCGGGGCAGGCGTCAGCACCGAAAGCTCGATATCGTGGACCACATCCAGAAAATGGTCTGCGTCTACTCCGTGATGCATCATCAGGCCTGCCAGCGTCGTGCCATGATCGATCCAGTATTTGCGCCGCAGCGCGTGCGCGGCCGGCAGGTCGACCCCCAGTTCGCGCATGATATAGGCGTTCATCAGATCTTCGATCCGGTCGAACAGGCGTGCACCGGGATCGTAGAGCGCGTTGTCGAGG
>CAYWND010000606.1:0-1185 GCA_964459085.1 uncultured Oceanibium sp.
GCCGCCCGCCAGCGCGGACAGCATATCCTCGCGCCCGACCCACACCGCGTCCTGCAACTCGGCCGGGTCGCAGGTGATCTTGGTCGATTGCGCGACGCCCCAGCATCCGATCATCAGCGATGCGGGGAACGGCCAGGGTTGCGAGGCGAGGTAGCCGACACGCCCCACCTGGATGCCGGCCTCTTCCACGGTTTCGCGGCGCACCGCGGCCTCGATCGTCTCGCCCGGTTCGAGAAATCCGGCAAGCAGCGAATACATCCCCTCGGGCCAGCCGGGCGAGCGGCCCATCAGCACGCGGTCACCGTCAAGGATCAGCATGATGACCACCGGGTCGGTGCGGGGGAAGTGATGTGCGCCACAGGCCGGGCAGAGCCGTTGCCAACCGGCCATGGATATCTCGGATCTGGTGCCGCAATTTGCGCAGAAGCCGTGGCGCGTGTGCCAGGCGAACATCCCCTTTGCTGCCGCCGCATTGCCCGCGTCGATCGCGTTCAGCCTGCTCATGTGGCCACGCAGGTCCAGCAGCGCCTGAGCCTCGGTCATCGAGGGGTGGCGGTTCTCGCTGATATCGGCGAACTGGGCCATCTGCTGGGTGTCCGCGTTGGGATCATTCCAGGCGGAAATATCGTGGGCAAAGCGCGGCGCGTCACCTTCGAGACCCAGAAAGATCGGTGCCTCGGTCGCCTCGGCCAGGATCGGGTGATCCATCGGCAGCCATGCCAGACGCGGCTCGGCCAAACCGTCGAACAGCGCCTTTCCGCGCCACAACACGATGGTCCGCGCCTCCGGGTGTGCGGCCTGCTGGTCGGGGGCGCCGCGCAAATGAGCTGCGCGATCGATGCTGGTCTGTGCGAACAGAACGGTTTCGCTGTTGTACATGGCGAGGACTTTCCCGAAGATCGGCCGAGACATAGCACCCCGACACCGGGGTACAACCGCAAACCGCATCCACTGACCGCCGGGGGAGATTGCCAGAATGCATATTGGAATGATCGGCGGGATCGGACCGGCCGCGACCGAGCTGTACTATCGTGGCCTGATCGCCCGGGCCAAGGCGCGGGGGGTGGCCCTGGAGTTGACCATCGTTCATGCCGATATCGAGACGCTGGTCTCGAACATGCGGGCCGGGGACGCTGGCGCGCAGGTGGCGGTCTACGCGGATCTGGCCAGGCGATTGCAGGGGGC
>CAYWND010000606.1:1204-2167 GCA_964459085.1 uncultured Oceanibium sp.
CGCCTGGGGATTTCGGCGGGCGCGGGGCAGTTCTGCCTGGCCGAGCTTGCGCCGGTGTCGCAGTTGCCGATCGTCAGCATGATAGATGCCATGACCGCGCGCCTGCGGGCGATGGGTGTCTCGCGGGTCGGCTTGCTGGGCACCGAAGTGGTCATGGAGACGGGATTCTATGGCGGGCTGAGCGGGCTAGAGGTGTTGGTGCCCGGAGGTGCGATGTTCCGGCAGGTTGACCGGCACTATCTGGACATGGCGATGGCAGGTGCCGCGGACCAGGCCGACCGCGACGTCTTTTTCAGCGCGGGGCGGGATCTGGCCGCACGGGGGGCCGAGATGGTCCTGTTGGCCGGGACGGACATGTTTCTGGCCTTCGAAGGGCAAATGCCCGGGTTCCCGACCCTGGATTGCGCGGAAGTCCATATGGATGTGATCGCCGATCTTGCTGCCGGGGCGAAGGCTTGAGCTTGGCCGAATGCAGGTCTATATGAGGGCCCGAGAGGTTGGCGCGGGCGGACGCCTCGCCAACCCGGTCAGATCCGGAAGGAAGCAGCCGTAACGAGTCCCGTTCGGGTCGTTGTCCAGCCTCTCACCGCATCCCCGCGACGATCCCGATCAATCCGCGATCAGCCGAGCCTCTTTGGCGCTGACCACCATGCGTGCCGGCAGGCCGTAGGATTTGCGGTCGGTACGCAGTTCCGGGAACAGGCGATAGAGCTCTTCCAGGGCAGCGGTTGAGCTGGTCGACAGGATCGAGTCATGGGGATGAAAGCTTTCGGACCATGCGCCGCCACCGTTGATGATCTGGTGGCGATCGAACAGAAGGTGGAAATAGGTCACCTTCGAGACGCCGTCGGCCGGGCGGATCGTGCTGTCGTTCACAAGGTCCTTTGCCGCGACCAGCACCTCTTCCTGACCGAACAGCACTTCGGCCCGCCAGCCGGTGACAACCATCCGGTGCGCGGGCGA
>CAYWND010000607.1:0-2164 GCA_964459085.1 uncultured Oceanibium sp.
CTCCATGTCCAGCTGGTAGAACTCGCCGGGACTGCGGTCGGCGCGCGGATCCTCGTCCCGGAAACAGGGCGCGATCTGGAAATACCGGTCGAACCCCGCCACCATGCACAGCTGCTTGAACTGCTGCGGTGCCTGCGGCAACGCATAGAACTTGCCCGGATGCAGGCGGCTGGGCACGAGGAAATCCCGCGCGCCTTCGGGGCTGGATGCGGTCAGGATCGGGGTCTGAAACTCATTGAACCCCTGCTCGGTCATGCGCTGGCGCAAGGACGCAATCACCTTGGATCGCAGCATGATCGAGCTGTGCAGCTTGTCGCGCCGCAGATCCAGGAACCGGTATTTCAACCGCGTCTCTTCGGGGTAGTCCTGATCGCCAAAGACCGGCAGCGGCAGTTCCTCGGCCGCGCCCAGCACCTCCAGATCCCGGATGAACACCTCGATCTCGCCGGTGGGAATGTTGGGGTTCACCAGATCCGCGTCGCGGGCCTTGACGTCGCCATCGATCCGGATGACCCACTCGGCCCGCACCGCCTCGACCGCGGCAAAGGCGGGACTGTCGGGGTCGGCCAGAACCTGGGTGATCCCGTAATGATCGCGCAGATCGATGAACAGGACGCCGCCATGATCGCGAACCCGGTGGACCCAGCCCGACAGACGCGCCGTCCCGCCCACATGGGAGGTGTTCAACTCGGCACAGGTGTGGCTGCGATAGGCGTGCATAAGCGCTCTCCGAAACTGCGAAACCCGCGCCGATACACCTGCTCTTACCGGGCTTGTCAACCCGCCACCCGTCTGGGCTGCGCGCCAACCCGCAGGCGCGGGGCCGCAAGGACCCGGGCCGAGGCCTGTCTCGACCTGACCGCCAGGTCAGGTCTCCGCCAAATCACGGCACCATTCGATGGCCTAGTTCACCGCCCCTGAATAGAACAGAATGCCCAGCCCGCTGGTGAACACGATCTGGCCCGCCACCGCGTGCAGCACACAGGCCAGAATAAACGACCCGCGCACCTGATACGCCCAGGCAAAGGCCAGCCCGCCCGCAAAGGTCATCGCCAGCACCAGGCCGCTCTGATACATCAGATGCGCCAGCGCAAACAGCGCCGCATTCGCCAGGATCGCGACATTCCGGTCGGGAAACAGGCTGCCATACCGGCGAAAGAACAGCGGCCGGAATATCAGTTCCTGCGGCACCGCCGACACCAGCGGATACAGCACCATAATCATCAGCCACAGCTCGGGCGCCTGCCTTTGCAACATCAGAAAGTTGCCCGGAAACAGCACCAGCACCGCGCCGCTCGACAGCACCGCCACCGACAGGGCAAAGCCAAATACCGCTCGCCAACTGAACCGCCCGGGCACGATCAACTCCGCCCACCTGAACCCGTCCGTGCGCGCCAGCAGCACGACACCGGCGGCCGTGAAAACCCCCAACACGGTAAACATGGCCGTGGGCGGCAGGGCAAAGGCCAGCAGCAGCGGAACACCGCAGAACAAAATCAGGAACTCGGCCCACAAACGCGCTGATCCCATGGCAAGAATTCCGTTTTGGGGCATTTGCGCTCCTGAAGATCCGACTGTCGCAATCGGGGGACTTTCGCCCCAAAACGACGCCGGGCTGTGTTAACCGTGGCGGAATTGTGGCCGTATTTTGAACACATTCAACATGTTATTAAGTTTTTGTCGTTGTCTCGCCCCGCGCGGTTCTTGCAGGGCAAAATCCTGTACAACCTGTTGTTTTGGATGTGTTTATTAAAGATCACACGTGGTGAACGTGTGTATTGGTGAACAGTTGACTAAAGAATCTAGAATCGACGATACTTGAGCACTGTGTAGGGGTTTACCGAGTGCTCGATTTCGAGGGGAAGGCCATCATGAAAATGGCAAGGCTGCGTTACAGCAGATTGAAGCGCGAATTTGTGCGTGACGAAGACGGCGGGATCATCATCTTCGTCGTGGTTCTGTTTCTCATCATGGTTGTCGCCGGTGGGATGGCCGTGGACTTCATGCGCCACGAAACCGCCCGCGCCGATCTCCAGAACGCGCTCGACCGCTGCACGCTGGCTGCGGCGGCGATCAACCAGACCGCGGTCGTGGACGGCAATGGCGACGACGACCTCGACGCCGAATACACCGTGTTCTGCGGCGAATACATGCAGTCGCGCAG
>CAYWND010000608.1:0-2160 GCA_964459085.1 uncultured Oceanibium sp.
CGTCGCGCCACTGGTCCAGATCCGCGCCATCGACAAAGGTCACCTCGACCCCGAACCGCGGCAGCAGGTTTTCGACGATGAACAGGCACGACCCGAACAGCGCCCGGGCCGAGACGATGTGATCGCCAGCCTTCAGCAGCGAAAACAGAGCACCGTTGACCGCGGCCATGCCGCTGGCGGTTGCGAACGCATCCTCGGCCCCTTCGAGTGCGGCGATCCGATCCTCGAACATGGCAACGGTGGGATTGCCGTATCGCGCATAGATAAACTCGTCACGGCCGGCCTCCAGAAACCGGGCCTCGGCGGCCTCGGCATCCGGGTAGACGAACCCTTGGGTCAGATAGATCGCCTCGCTCAATTCGGCATACTGGCTGCGGCGTGTACCGCCATGGACCAGTTTCGTGCGCGCCTTCCAGGTGTCCTTCATCAGGCGTCCTCCAAACAAAAACCCCGACCGGGAACGATCGGGGTCCGAGCATCTTGCCAAAAACCGCGACCTCTTTAGCGGAGTTGTTTAACGTGGCCCGCAATCCGGTTCACAAATCGCCACAACCGCTGCCTATCGCTGGTGGGATTGCCTGTCAATCCCGCTGACTGCAGCGTGCGTCACAAGACCTTCACGGGATTGTAACCACGATGATGTAGGGGGACGGCACAAATCTCAAAAACCTCAAATTCGGGCGGTTCCGGCGATATGGCTATTCTTGGCCTGTCATTGACCGAGGGTTTTGTCTCAAGTCCGTCTCATCCGGACCTGCCGGTGGACGCTGTGCTGCATGATCTGGTGCGCCGCCTGCCCCCCAGCGCCCCGATCGTCGTTCTGGTTCATGGCTACAAGTATTCGCGCGCGCGGTCGGGCAGTGACCCGTTCCGCTATGTCTATGCGCCGGTGACCATTGATCCCCGCATGCGGTTTCGCAGTTGGCCCCAGGGCCTGGGATTTACGCGACAGGGCATAACGGACGGGTTGTGCCTGTGCTTTGCCTGGCCTGCGCACAAGTCCGATCCGCTGACCTGCCAGAAGGGCGCACGCGGCCCGTTCGCGCGGGTCTACAACAGGGCCGAAGTTGCCGGTGCCGCGCTGGCCCGGGTGGTCGATACCCTGCACGCTTTCTCGCCCCATCGAAGTGTGGATATTCTTGCCCATTCGCTGGGCGCGCGCGTTGCCCTGCAGGCGATGCGGTATGCACGCAGACGATCCTTTGGGCAGGTGATCCTGATGGGGGGCGCCGAATACGTGGCCGCTGCCGAAAGCTGCATCAGCGGACCGGCAGGGCGGAATGCCCAAGTCTACAACATCACGGCGGCGGAAAACGATGTGTTTGACGCAATGTTCCGGTGGTTCGGCCCGGCCGAGTTTCGCCACCAGCCTGCGCTTGGCAGCGGCTTGGCCCACCGGGCCCGCAACTGTGTCGACATACCGCTCGACCACGCGCGCACACCTACTGTTATGGCGCGACGTGGCGTTACGTTGGGGGCAACACCCGGCTGGCTGAACCATTGGGGCTTTTACACACGCCATGGCACAATGTCGCTTTACCGAGACATTTTTCGGCAGCGACATCGCTGGGATCCAGCCGGACTGAGGGAAGACTACGCAGCACTGCCTGACCGCACAAAGTCCGACGACTCTGGCATCGGGTGGTTCGGCAGCAGCGTGAAATCCCACACTCAACACCATGTGAGCCCCGCGCCCAGTCCCTTGCCCTAGTGGTTTGGCCGCCCATATGAACTGCGGACACCCTGACGGAGACCGGCGATGCCCGCACCGATTGACCTCTACTACTGGCCCACACCGAACGGCTGGAAAATCAGCATCGCGCTGGAAGAGATGGACCTGCCCTACACGCTAAAGCCGGTGAATATCGGCGCGGGGGACCAGTTCGAACCCGATTTCCTTGAAATCGCTCCCAACAACCGGATGCCGGCCATCGTCGATCCCGACGGCCCGGATGGCGCGCCGGTCTCGATCTTCGAATCCGGGGCGATCCTGCTGTATCTCGCACGCAAGACCGGCCAGTTCGGCGGGCAGACCGAGCGCGACCGGATCGAGGTCGAGCAATGGTTGATGTGGCAGATGGGGGGCGTGGGGCCGATGGCGGGTCAGGCGCACCATTTCCTGAAATACGCGCCAAGCATGGACCCGCCCCAGAATCTGCC
>CAYWND010000609.1:0-2154 GCA_964459085.1 uncultured Oceanibium sp.
GGGGAAAGGTCCAGATCGCTGTCTGGCGACCACGTCGACGTTGCCGCGTCGCCGCTGAGCAGCAGCAGATTCTCTCGCCCCACCGCAAAGGCGGTCTCGGAATGTGCGCCCGGCAATCTGGCAACAACGCGGTTCAGCCAACCGTCGCGGCCCGCGGTGAGCTGCCCATCTGCAGCGCCCGACCCGTTTTCCAGCAGATCCTGGCCGTCAAAATGACTGCGCTTGTCGCGATAGGGGGTGGAGACGGCATGGACCGCAGCCATCTCGCCGGCCCTCCACAGCGGGTGCAAATCGGAGAGGGCCGGGTGCAGGCCGTAGAAATTGTCCAACTCTAGACTGTCCTGAAGGTCCCAGCCTGGCCTGAGCGCGGCAATGTCCCTGTCGCCAATCGGCCGGATCACGTCCAACCCGTCCATGGCACCGCGCAGGATGATCACCACCAGGCGATTGTCGCCCGGCGCGGCCGCCAGCGTCACCGGTGTCAGGATCGGGCTGGCCGCAGCGCTGCATCCCAGGGCAAGACCCGATCCCAGCAGGTTTCTGCGTGTGGTTTTCATCCCATGCCTCCTTAGCGGCGGTTGAACTCGGGGCTGGCCAGGACCAGGGCGTTGCCCTCGCTCCGGCTCTCGGATCCGGCGACAGCGAACTCCAGAAACGGTGACGACGCATCCCGCAGGGCAAGCCGCATGAAGGCACGCGGGTCGATGTCACCCAAAGCCCGATCCGCCAGAACGCTGGCCCACCGGATGCGCGCCGCAAGGCCAGCGGGCGTGATCCAGTTTTCCGGCGCTTCGTCCCAACCGTCCGGCCCGCCGGGGCGCATCAGCGGCTGGCCCATCGCAGTCATCGGCTGGATCAGGCCGCCCTGAAAATCCTGACGGGATAGGGCCATGACATCGCGCTGAGAGAAACCTGCAGCCCGCAGCGATGAAACGACGAACTCAAAGGGCAGCTTGGCCTTGCGAAATTCGGGATCCCAGGCACGATCATCTGACAGCAGTGCGGCATAGGTTTCTGTCAGATCCCCGCCGGTTTCCAGAAACCGGGTGGCGATGGTTCCGACCAGATCGTCTGCGGCAATGCCGCCGACGAAGTGCTGCACCAGTTTGCGCGCGATATGATGGGCAGTATCGGGATGGGTCGCCAAATCATCCAGAACCTGCTCGATCTCGGCAATTCCGTTGCGCGCGCCACCATAGCGCCGACCCAACACTGTCTTGGCACCAGGTTCCGAGATGGCGGGGCGGAACCGAAACTGGCCCTTGTCCAGTGACAAGCCGGTCAACAGTTCCGCCAGGGCGCGGACATCTTCTTGGGTGTATGCACCCCCGACCCCCAGCGTATGCAACTCCAGCACCTCGCGTGCCAGGTTTTCATTCAGGCCACGGCCGCGCCGCTGCCCGGCCATCGAGTTGGGCCCGACCGACTGCACCTGGTTCAGATAGACCAACATCGCCGGATGCAACGCAACCGCGCGCAGCAGTTGGGAAAACTTGCCGGTGACACCAGGACGGATGGCCACCTCGATCATGTCGGGCAGCATCAGGGCCAGCAGCCTGCCGTTCGCCGCAACAGTAAAGTGATCTGTCCAGAAGCTGACCAGACGTTCGCGAAACCCGGATCGCGAGGCCACGGGGCGTGCGATCAATGCACGCATATCCCGCGCGGTGATCCGTCCGATCGCGCGCGTGGCCGCAGTGCGCGCGGCCTCGGCGCCATCTTTGCCTGCCCTGCGATCGGCGTTCGAGGCGCGATATGCCTGCCCGGCGGCGGCGCGTTCCTTCCAGTCTGCAATGCCGCCGTCACCCGCATACGCATCCGCGCGCTCCAGCTGAGCCAGCAGCGCCCGCGCATCACTTGGCGGTGCTTCGCCCGGCCGCAGGCCATATCCAAACCGGATCGCTGATATGGTCGATTTTTCCAACATCGTTCCCCGTTCGTCACCGGTGCTTCTCCGACTATACGCACAGCGATGAATTTTCCGTCGCGACATCCGGTATTTTGTGATTGTGGCCCTTGGTGCGTGAAAAGCGGCTTGAGCAAACCGGGTGCGCAGCTAACTTGAGCGCAACAGACCGTGTAGAGGATTAGCAATGCCCATACTCGACGATCTCTTTGGTCATGCACGCCGCACCACGGCCTTGGAACAAGCCG
>CAYWND010000610.1:0-2152 GCA_964459085.1 uncultured Oceanibium sp.
CGCACCTGTTTTGGGTACAGGGGGTCGTGAGTTCGAATCTCGCCGCCCCGACCACAAGAACGCGGGCCCACCGGCCCAAGCCGCCGACAACAGACTGGCGCGCAGCCCCTAAGCGGCTGCGGGAAGGAGCGGGATGGTCAGAATCCTTGTCCCGTCCGGCGCCCTGGGTCTTGGATGGGACCAGGATGCGCTGGAACGCGGTATCGCCGCAAAACCCGATATCATCGCGATCGACGGGGGATCGACCGACAGCGGTCCGTCCTATCTAGGGCGCGGCGTTTCCAAATACGCCCGCGCCTCGACCAAGATCGAATGGGCCAAGCTGATCGAAGCCCAGCAGGCCGCGGGCGTGCCATTGGTGATCGGAACGGCCGGAACCTGCGGTGCGGGGTCCGCGGTCGACTGGCTGATGGACATCACGCGCGAGATCCTGGACGAGATGGGGCTTCGACTCAGGGTTGCAGTGCTGAAATCCGACCAGTCCTCGGACGCGATTGCCGCCGCGTGGGATGCAGGTCGCGTGACGCCTTTGCCCGCGGCACCGGAAGTCTCGCCCGATGTGGCGCGTGACTGCACCAACATCGTCGCCCTGGCCGGGGCCGAACAGGTCGCCGCCGCACTGGAAACCGGTGCCGACATCGTGATCGCCGGTCGGACGACGGACACCGCGATCATCTCGGCCCTGCCGCTGATGCGCGGCTGTAATGCGGGCGCGGCCTGGCATGGCGCGAAGATCGGGGAGTGCGGGGCGCTTTGCGCGACCAACCCGCAATCGGGGGTGATCCTGCTGGATGTCGACCAGGACGGGTTCACGGTCACGCCGCTGGCCGACGGCGCCCGGGCGACGCCGCAGACGGTCTTTGCGCATATGCTCTACGAGAACACCGACCCGTTTATCCTCTACGAACCGGGCGGTCATCTGGACGTCCGCGATGCCGACTACGCAGCGGTCGATGACCGGTCGGTGCGGGTCACCGGATCGCGCTGGGTGCCGTCGCACCGCTATACGGTCAAGCTGGAAGGCGCACGGATCGCAGGCTATCAAAGCGTGTTGCTGGCACTGCTGCGGGACGCGCGGTACGTGCGCAATGTCGATGCCTGGTGCGCCGACATTGCGGACCAATGCGCGGCCAAGGTCAGGGCGCGGTTGGGCGCGGATGCCGACGGATTTGGCATTGAATTGCGGCGTATCGGCCAGGACGCGACCCTGGGCGCGCTGGAAACCCGCGCCTCGGACCCGGCCGAGATCGGTATCCTGGGGATCGTGACGGCAGGCAGCCAGGCCATGGCGGACGAGATCTGCCAGATGCTCAACCCTTTCCTTCTGCATCACCCGCTGACCCGGGAAGAGGAACAGCCCACTTTCGCCTTTCCATTCTCGCCGGCCGAGATCAGCCGTGGCCCTCATTATGCTTTTGCGCTGAACCACGTGCTCGAGATCGACGATCCGATGGAGGTGTTCTCGCTGGAAGTTCGAGAGGTTGGACATGGCGCGGCTGGGTGAGGTCGTGACCAAGGTCCGGTCCAAGAATGCAGGGCCGTTCTGGTTGACCATCGATATCTTTTGCGGCGACAGGGCAGCCTTTGATCAGGTCGTGTCCAAGCTGCCCAGTACCTGCGTGGCGAAGGCTTTGGGCACCGCGACGCAGGATCTCAAACGCTTCGACATCCCAGAACTGTGTGTGGTCAAGTTCAGCGTGCCGCGCCCGGTGGTGCAGGGCGCGATAGACGACCGCGACATGCACGGAGCCGCCTGGGCTGTGCTGCTGTCGGAAATGGAGATCGGCTGAAAACCGCCCCGGATCCGCGAATATAGTGTGGAAATTCAAGTGCAACCTGCTACGCTCGGACGGAAATCCGGGGGCAACCTGCTGCGCCCGGCACAAATCTGAAAAGGGAGGACAGCGCGTTGGATATTTCACTAGTTGTGAATGGCCGGAATGCCTCGGGTTCGGTCGAGGGCCGGACCCTGTTGGTCGATTTCCTGCGGGATCAGCTTCGGTTGACGGGAACGCATGTGGGGTGTGACACCAGCCAGTGTGGGGCCTGCGTCGTGCACGTCAATGGCACCGCCGTGAAGGCCTGCACCATGCTGGCGGCCGAGGCTGATGGCGCGGACGTGACCACGATCGAGGGCATGGCGAACGCCGAT
>CAYWND010000611.1:0-2142 GCA_964459085.1 uncultured Oceanibium sp.
GGTTCAGGCTTTCCTCCAGCCACGGCATGATCCGATCATAGTCCGCGTCGAACAACTCGTTCTCGGCTTCCCACGGGCAGTGATCCTCCCACACCGTATTGGGGTTCTCCTTTTCGTAGATCCCAATCAGCCCGCGCTTTTGTTCCATCCGGATGTACCCCGAGACCTTGCGATCGTCGCGGATCACCGGCAGCTCGACCTCCAGATCCTGGAACTGCGGCACCGGTTCGGTCACAAAGTAGTGGTGCGTCATCGAGGTCATGGGCAGCGTCAGACCCGACCATTCGCCCATCTGGCGTGCATAGGTGCCGCCCGCATTGACCACATGCTCGCAGCGGATGTCGCCCAGTTCGGTCGACACCAGCCACTCGCCATTCGCCTGCCGCTTGATGTCGGTCGCGCGGCACCGACGCACGACTTTGACCCCCATGGCCCGCGCACCGGCTGCCATGGCCTGGGTCACGCCCGAAGGATCGACATGACCATCGTCAGGCGTATGCAACGCGCCGATCACCCCATCCAGATTATAAAAGGGATGCAGTTCGGCCACCCGCTCGGGGCCCACAAGCTCGATATTAAAGCCCAGGGTCCGGCCCACTGACAACGTGTGGCGCAGCCAATCCATTTCGTCCTGAGTATAGGCCAGACGGAACGACCCGCAGCCATGCCACGTCACGGAATGCCCCGTCTCGTCCTCCAGCGTGCCGGAATAGAGGCCAATGTTGTAATCCACGCATTTGCCAAGGATGAAGCTGGACGTCGAATGCGTGATTTGCCCCGCTGCGTGCCAGGTCGATCCGCTGGTCAACTCGGCCTTTTCCAGCAGAACGACATCCGTCCAGCCCTCGTGCGCCAGATGATAGGCCAGCCCGCAGCCCATCACTCCGCCGCCCACGATCACGACCCGGGCCTGCCCCGGTACGCTGCGCTCTGCCATTGGCCAGAATCCTTGATCCGCTTTCTGATTCAGGTGGACAAGCTATTCGCACATGCGTACCATCGTCAATCATGAATGATACAAATGTTTCATATGCCGATTCCGGAGATGTCCTCAGCAGCCTGGCGCGCGAGTTGGACGACCTGACGCCCGAGACGCGAAAGGCGGCGACATACGTTCTGGAAAACCCGGCCGAGGTCTCTGTCAGTTCGATCCGTCAGATCGCAGCGGCGGCAAATGTCAGCCCCAACACCTTTGTCCGGCTTGCGCGGTCTTTCGGGTTCGAGGGCTATGACGACTTTCGCGCGCCATTCCGGGAACAGATCCGCCGCGGGACGGCCACCTTCCCCGACCGTGCGCGTTGGCTGCAGGATGTTGCCGCGGGGGGCGAGATGGGCGCGCTCTATGCTGATCTGATCGCGTCCGCCCTGCGCAATATCGAAGAGACGTTCACGGCCATACCGGCCGACGCACTGAAGGCCGCGGCCCAGGCGATCTGGAGTTCACGACAGGTGTTCACGCTGGGCGTAGGCGTCAACAATGCCAACGCCCGCAACTTCACCTATCTCGCCTCGACCGGCATGACAGACTTCCATGCGATCCCCCGCCCCGGCTCGAACCCGGTGGACGATCTGGCCTGGGCCGACGGCCGCGACGTGCTGATCGCCATGACCTGCAAGCCCTACAGGACCGAGGTGATCGAGGCGATGCGCATCGCGCGTGAACAAAAGCTGACGATCATCGGCATCTCGGACAGCCCCGCATCGCCCATTGTCAGGGACGCCGACCACCCGTTTGTCGTGTCCGTCGACACACCGCAATTCTTTCCCTCGTCGGTGTCAGCTATCGCCCTGCTGGAAACCCTGCTCAGTTTTGTAATCGCTAGTGCCAGCCCCGAGATCGTGTCGCGCGTGGAACGGTTCCACCAGCGGCGGCATGACCTTGGCATCTATCAGGAAGACCCCGCATGACTGCCCAACTGACCCGATCGCTCGACGCGCACTACTATACCGATCCTGCGATTTTCCGGGCCGAACAGCAGGGCCTGCTGGCCCGCACCTGGCAGTTCGCCTGCCATGCGTCAGATCTGGAGAACCCCGGCGACTATGTGGCCTTCGATCTGGCTGGCGAAAGCCTCTTCTGCGTGCGCGGCCGCGATGGCGAGATCCGGACCTTCTACAACGTCTGCCAGCCCCGCGCGCACC
>CAYWND010000612.1:0-2141 GCA_964459085.1 uncultured Oceanibium sp.
CGGGGGGTCTTGGGTCATGGGACCCGGATAGCGCGCCGCCGGGCGACTGTCCAGCAGATGCCCCGACACCCGGCGAGGCCCCCGTCTTTCTGTCCTAAATACTCCGGAGCGCGAGGCAGCGCCTCGCATGAACCCCCCGCGGCACGCGGGCCGGAGGGGGCGCGGCGTCTAGGGTCCGCCGTCGCCGAACCCATGCATCCGCTTGGCCCACTGAAAGCCCACGAACAGGCCCTTGATGCGCGGCAGCAGATAGAGCGCCATGACGGTGAAGACGGCCGAAAACCCGACCGCCATCACCCAGCCCTCGGGGCGCCAGACCTCGAACACGGTCAGCATCAGCGGCGCCATGATGTGCCCGGCGATCAGGATCGTGGCCCAGGCAGGCCCGTCATCGGCACGGTGGTGATGCAATTCCTGCCCGCAGACGGCACAACTGTCGCGCACCGTCAGATAGCCGTCCATCATCGGCCCCGAACCACATTTGGGACATTTGCGCGCCCAGCCACGCAGCATCGCCCCGCGCAGGTCGCGGTCATGGGTCGTCAGATCGATGCTGCCGATATCGTCACGCATGAGAAGGGTCCTAGTGCTCGATTGGTACCAAGTTAGGGCGGCCGTGCGGCAATTTCGCTGTGGCAGCCTGTCTTGCGGCGCGATGTCGCAAATTTTTTTCTTTGCCGGGCGACGGAAAGCCGTGTGTTGCGCGTTCTAAGGGGCACAAGACGCCTTCGAGCAGTCATGAAAACGCATGAAAAGGAGCAAGACAATGCGTGTTTTCTATAGGTTTTCCGCCCTTGGCCTGGTTCTGGCGGCAGCACTGGGTGCCCCGGCGCTGGCCGAACGCGGCGCGGGGTTGGGCGATCGGCAGGGTGCGGGGTTCTTCGAACGAATGGATGCCGACAGGAATGGCGAGATTACCCGCGCCGAGATGGATGCGGCGCGCAGCGACCGTTTTGCCCAGATCGATGCGGACGGCAGCGGCGTGGTGACGGCGGAAGAATTCAAGGCGCATGTCGCCGAGCGCGCGAAATCGGACCGCGCCGCGTCCCGGATCGACCGCATGATCGCGCGGTACGATCAGAACGGTGACGGCGGGCTGAGCCTGGAGGAGATGCCCCAGCCCCGCGGCGGCGACATGTTCGAGCGTTTGGACGCGGATGGTGACGGCGTGATCACCGAGGCCGAGGCGGAGGCAGCGCGCGAGCGGATGCAGGCCCGCAAAGGCGGCCGGTTCGGCAAGGGGCCGCGCGGCAGTGCCCTGGAGAACGATGGCTGAAGACTGGCCAACGCCGTGCGAAGGCGGGCATAGTGGGGCTGGATGGTGGCCTTTGACGATCCAGACCAGCACGGGGATGCCGTGCTTGTCGCCGCATACGCCGCAGGGGATCACTCTGCGGCGCGTGCGCTGATGCAGGCTCATGTGCCGCGCCTGCTGGCCCTGGCGCGGCGCATGCTGGGAAACGAGGCCGAGGCCGAAGAGGTGGCGCAGGAGGCGATGCTGAGACTGTGGAAGACAGCGCCCCAGTGGCGCGCGGGCGAGGCCCGGGTGTCGACCTGGCTCTACCGGGTGGCGGCCAACCTGTGCACCGACCGGCTGCGCCGGTCCGGGCGGTCGGTGGCCGACCCGGACCTGGACCCGATCGATGACGGCCCGGGCCAGGAGGCGCGGCTGATGGCGCGCGACCGGGCGGATGCGCTGCAGGCCGCGCTGGCCACCCTGCCCGACCGGCAGCGGCTGGCGGTGGTGCTGCGGCATCTGGAAGATCGCGCAAACCCCGAGATTGCCGAGATCATGGATCTGTCGGTGGATGCGGTGGAAAGCCTGATCGCGCGCGGCAAGCGTGCGCTGAAGGCGGCGCTGGCGCCCAAAGCGTCGGCGCTGGGACTGAAGGATAGCGGGACATGAGTGACGAGGACGACAAGATGCTGGATGCGCTGTTCGCCGAGGCGCGCGGCAGTGCACCACCTCTGCCATCGCAGGCGCTGATGGCGCGGATCACGGCGGATGCGGCGCGCGAAATGCCGACGGCCCCAGCCGCTGCCCCCACAAGGGTCCGACGCGCGGGCGGCTGGTCGGTGCTGGACGCCTTTGGCGGCTGGCGCGGCGCGGTGGCGCTGGCGGGATCGGCGGCGATGGGGAT
>CAYWND010000613.1:0-2138 GCA_964459085.1 uncultured Oceanibium sp.
GGGGCCCTTTACCCTTTGTTAAGGGCCCTCTTTGCTCTGACAAATACTCCTGCCGAACTGGCCGCCCCTCCAAACGCTAAAGGTGGCGCGACACCGCCCGCCAGTGCGGGGTCCAGCAGCGCTACCCCCGGGTCAGAAACGCTGACATGCGCCCGATCGCCCGTTCGATGTTTTCGGCCGAATTGGCATAGCTCAGGCGGATATACCCCTCGCCCAGAACCCCGAAATCCGGACCCCCGATGGTCGCCACGCCGGCATCCTCCAGCAGAGCCGAGGCCAGGTCCTTGGCCTTCCACCCGGTGCCCCGGATGTTCGGAAACGCATAGAACGCGCCCTTTGGCACGATGCAGGACACGCCGGGCACCGCATTCATCAGATCGACCGTCAGCTTGCGGCGTGCATCAAAGGCCGCGACCATTTCCCCCACCGCATCCTGCGGCCCCGTCAGCGCCTCGAGTGCTGCAAACTGGGTCGGGGCGTTCACGCAGCTCCAGGCATTGACCGCCAGTTTGCGCGCCTTGTCATAGAGGCCATCGGGCCAGACCGAGTACCCGATCCGCCAGCCCGTCATGGCATAGGTCTTGGACCACCCGTTCAGCACGATCAGGCGGTCACGGATCGATGGAAAGGTCAGCAGGCTGACATGCTCTTCACCGTCATAGGTCATCTGGTCATAGATCTCGTCCGACATGATGGCCACGTCTGGGTGCGCCTCCAGCCCCGCCACCAGCGCCTCGACCTCGGCCCGTGGGGTCACCCCGCCACAGGGGTTCGCAGGCGAGTTTACGATCACCAGCCGCGTTCTGTCGGTGATCAGACCCAGCGTCTCGTCCGCCGAGAACGCAAACCCGTTTTCCTCGCGGATCGGGATCGGCACGGGCGTCGCACCCGTGAACTCGATCATCGACCGATAGATCGGAAACCCCGGATCGGGATACAGGATCTCGGCCCCGGGCTCGCCGAACATCAGGATCGCGGCAAACATCGTCACCTTGCCGCCCGGAACCACCAGCACCCGCTCGGGCGAGACGGCGACCCCCAGCCGCCGGTCCAGATCCGCCGCCACCGCCTCGCGCAGGGGCAGGATCCCGGTCGCGGGTGTGTACCCGTGCTGCCCGTCGCGCAGCGCCTTGACGGCCGCCTCGACTATGTTGGGCGGGGTCGGAAAATCCGGCTGACCGATGCCAAGGTTGATGACATCCATCCCCCCCGCCGCCAGCTCCGCCGCACGCGCCAGCACGGCAAAGGCGTTCTCCTCGCCGATCCTGTCAAAGCCCGCGATCGTCTGCATCCCTCGCCTCCCCGTCTGTTCTGCCCCGCACTTAACCGGTCCACGCCGTCATACGCAATGCACAGCAATTGCGGACGCGCGCCCACCGGGGCAAGATGCACCCAAAACGGACGGGAGGGACCGATGACCCTGGCGCAACGCACATGGGTGCCCAAGGCCTGCGAGGCGCGGGTGCACTCCATCGCACGGGACACCGCGGAACGCAGCGCCGCCGACACCCTGGCCCGGATCGAGGCGCTGGCCGACACCAACCGCCGGATCCACGACCAGGACTGCTTCAACCTCAACCCCGCCACCAACGTCATGAACCCCCGCGCCGAGGCGCTGCTGGCCACCGGCCTGGGCGCGCGCCCATCGCTGGGCTATCCGGGGGACAAGTACGAAATGGGGCTCGAGGCCATCGAGGAAATCGAGGTCATCGCCGCCGAACTGGCGGCCCAGGTCTTCGGCGCATCCTTTGCCGAGATCCGCGTGCCCTCGGGCGCCATTGCCAATCTCTATGCCTTCATGGCGACCTGCGCGCCCGGCGACACCATCATCGCGCCCCCCGCGTCCATCGGCGGCCACGTGACCCACCACGGGCCCGGTTGCGCGGGCCTCTTCGGGTTGCGCAGCCTGCCGGCCCCGGTGGACGCAGACGGATACAGCGTGGATGTCGACGCGCTGGCCGCCCTGGCCCGCGCCGAGCGGCCCAACCTGATCACCATCGGCGGCAGTCTCAACCTCTTTGAACATCCCACAGACCGGGTCGCCCAGATCGCCCGCGACGTGGGCGCCCGGCTGCTCTTTGATGCGGCCCACCCATGCGGGGTCATCGCGGGCGGCGCGTGGGCCAACCCGCTGGCCC
>CAYWND010000614.1:0-2135 GCA_964459085.1 uncultured Oceanibium sp.
CGACGATCATGATTGCCGAAAAGGCGTCAGACATGATCCGCGGCAATCGCTGACCGCAACCTGTCTGGTTTGAGGAAAAAATCCCCGCCGGGTGGACCCGACGGGGATGGTGTCGCCGGTGCCGGGATTTGCTTCCGGCACGGGCAGGGAGGTCAGTCAAAATCGGGCGCGAAGGGCACCAGGTCCTTGCCGACAATCCGATAATTGCGCTGTGTCAGCGCATCTATTCTCGCCATGTCTACATTCGACAGCGTGAAGTCCATGATCTCGTAGTTGCCCCGGATGTTGACAGGGTTTGTGGACATCACGTTCACGCTGACGCCCTTTTGCAGGATCCAGCGCAGAACGACCTGGCCGGGTCCCTTGCCGTAGGCAGCGCCGATCTCGGCGAACAACGGCTCCTTGAACACCTCGCCGCGCGCGACCGAACAGTAGGCCGACAACGGCACGCCGGTCTCGTTTGCGCCCGCCAGCAGTTTGTCCTGGTTGAGCAGCGGGTGAAATTCCACCTGGTTCGTCACCAGCGGCGCATCCACAATCTGGATGGCCTGACGCAACATTGCGACGGTGTAGTTCGACACGCCGATGTTGCGGGTCAGGCCGCGTTTCAGCGCATCTTCCAGCAAGCGCAGCGAGGGTGCTATGTCCCCATCCGCGGGTGGCCAGTGCAGCAGAAGGACATCAACATAGTCGGTGCGCAGATCCTTCAGGCTCTGTTCCACTGACGGGATAAACTCGGCTTCGGTGAACTTGTTGATGTTGACCTTGGTCGTGATGCACAGATCCTGGCGCGCAAGGCCGGTGGCGGCCAACGCCTCGCCGGTTTCCTGCTCGTTTTCATACATCTGTGCGGTGTCGAAGGCACGGTATCCAACCTCGGCGGCCACGGCGATCGATTGCATCAACGCGTCGCCCCTAAGAGGATATGTGCCGAAGGCGCGCTGATGGTTCTTTTGATAATATATGTTCATTAGGTCCCTCCGGATCGTGCTGACCTATGTGTAACCGAATGGTTACTTGAAAGAAAGCGAAAGCTGCGTCTGCATGGTCTTTTTGCAGCGCTCGACCCTTGATAAAAGGCCATGTTCACGTCATAGTGGAAATAACTAATTAGTTACTTATGAGATATGCCATGGGCAAGCAGATGACCGCAGCCAAGGCCGTCGCGATGATAGGCGACAATGCGGTCGTGGCCGTCAATTCGTCCAGTGGACTGTGCTGCCCGGATGCGGTGCTTGAGGCACTGGGGCAGCGCTTCGACGCAACGGCAAGCCCCCGAAACCTGACCACGATCCATCCCATCGCAGCAGGCGACTTCTTTGGTACAAAGGGCGTCGACCATATTGCCAAGCCGGGATGTCTTGCACGGATTATTGGGGGATCTTACCCCTCGGGCCCGACCAAGGCAGATCCGCCGCTGATCTGGCAGATGATCGGGCGCGAAGAGGTTGCGGCCTACAACGTGCCCTCGGGTATTGTCTTTGACATGCTTCGCGAGGCGGCGGGCAAACGCCCCGGTGTCCTGACCAAGGTCGGCATGGACACCTTTGTCGATCCCGATCAGGACGGTTGCGCGATGAACGAAACCGCGCGCAAGGCGCCGATTGTGCGGCGGGAAACCTTTGACGGTCAGGACTGGTTGTATTTTCCGACGATTGCTCCGGATGTGGCTATTATCCGTGCCACCACGGCGGATCAGCGTGGCAATCTGAGTTTTGAACAGGAAGGCGCGTATCTGGGCGCGATGGAGATGGCGCTGGCGGCGCACAATTCCGGGGGCAAGGTCATCGCGCAGGTGCGGCGTGTGGCGGACAATGGGACCATCCGGCCCCACGACGTACGGGTACCTGGTATTCTGGTCGATGCCATCGTCGAGGCGCCCGAGATGCTGCAGACCACCGCACCGCCCTATGATCCGGCGATTTCAGGCGAGTTGATCCGCCCGCTGGACAGTTTCAGTCTGCCCGAGTTTGGCATCGGCAAGGTGATCGCCCGCCGTGTCGCGCAAGAGTTGCAGGCGGGCTGGGCGGTCAATATCGGCTTTGGCATTTCGGCCAATGTGCCCCGGATTTTCCTGGAAGAAGGCCGCCACGGAGATGTCACCTGGGTAATCGAACAGGGCGCGGTTGGTGGCA
>CAYWND010000615.1:0-2132 GCA_964459085.1 uncultured Oceanibium sp.
AGCCATGGGCCGCCGGCGCCGTGGGATCGGCCGCGCGCCACCCGTGAATCGCGGCGGCGATCACGAGCCACCCGATCGCTGCTCCACCGAACAGCCGTGACCAACCCAACTCGATCCGCCCGAGGATCAAGAACGCGGCCAGCAGCATCAGCCCGGCTTTGAACACTGACGTGTTGGCAAAGCTGGCACTGCGCCAATCGGGCGGTGTGTCTGCCCCAAGCAGCGCGGGATCAAACGGCACGCCCGCGCGTTCAGCAGCCAAAAGGCCATAGAAAGACGTCTGGTGCTGTGCCAGATGACAGCGAGTTCACGATGAATTGACTGTAGTTCGATTCAACTGGCTGGTACTGAACATCTACACCAGCCACGGCCAGTTCGTCCGCTATGACTTTCGTCAGCAATTCGTGAATGATCTCCGTGTCTGTGCCACCCCAACCGGCTATCCGAAGGGATTCAGAGCTATTCCCAATTGCGGGTACAAAAGCCAGCACAGCGACCAGCGCCGAGATCCAGTTGTACACATGGAACGCATTTTTCTTATTGGTTACGTTCATTGCTTGTTTCTTTTATGAGCAAGAAAAAAGCCCGGGCGCGGCCCGGGCAACTCACTCCCCACAGGGATACGTCATTGGCCGCATGCCCGGCCGACGACTTAGAAGCGGTAGCCCGCTCCAAAGACGATATTGCGACCCTGCACAGAGCGCCCTATAAAACCATCTGCGCCAATATCACCGCCCGTAATAGAGGTGTTAACACTACCTCCCTCTAAGCGCACGATCGCGTCTTCGTCCGTTAGGTTCTGCACGTTCAATCGTGCGTACCAATCACCAGCAGCACTCTCGAAGATAATACCCGCGTCATATCGGGTGTATGCCTCGAAGTAACGACTGTTGTCGTCATTGATTGGTACCTCACCCACATGTCGTGCAAGACCAGAGAAGATGAAATGACCGAAGTCTCCGACGTGGAGCGTGTACTCCAGATTTGCGGTGAACAGCACCTCGGGCTGGTTCGCAATCTGATTGCCATCAAGCCCCGTCAGATCTCCAATCGCGTCGTTGAGATCACCTTGATCAATACCGCTTCCGGGACGAAGGGTCGCCGAGCCGCCGCTGGCGAACTCAGGTTGCTGATAGGTGCCCGAGAGGGTGAAGCGGAAGTTGTCGGTAAAGTCGTAGAAGCCCTCGATTTCCACCCCTTGCGATTGGCGGTCAGTCTGGAGACGAACAACAACGTCCTCCCCATCAATGTTTACACCGCGATCCTGAACATCCCCCTCCTGGAGCATGTCAAACAGGTTCACCGCTACGGCAAAGTTGTCCGCTTGGTAGCGTGCGCCTAGCTCGATAACTTCTGTGCCCGTCGCGCCATTGATTGCCGGCAGGTAGCCCTGGGTATACCGGCCGTAAACGCCAAAGGTCTCAGTAACAAGATAGTTCACACCTGCGGTGTAACTAAGCTCTCGGGTCGTAAAGTCAAAGTCCGTTAGAAATGACCCATCAAAACGGGCGATCGTCAGAGAAGGCGCAGAAACCGATGTGCCGGGAGGTGGAACCGGAGTCTGGTTCCGGCCATCGCCAAAGGCATCAACGCTAGGATTGAACACACGCTGACTACTGAACTCGTCGTGGCGCAGACCCACATCCAGAGTTAGATCTCCGGCACGGAACTCGTAGTTCGCATAAACGGCATTGATTTCGTCGTTGATGCGATCTCGATTCAACCAATGATTGTGCGTCAGGAACCCATCATCGTTCAGTTGCACAGAAGTACCCGATGCATCCTGCAAGCTCACGTTCACTCGTCGCGCCTGCTGCCTCAGATCCGTGAGGATGAATTGCTGACGGTTGTCCTGGGAGCGCTCGTAGTTCAGGTAGTAGTAGCCCACCGACGCAAAGTGCGATGCATTGTCTGTATCAAAGGTGAAGTTAAGTTCAAGGTCCTGTTGGAAACTGGTCTGAGGGTTGTCCTGGTCAAAAGCGGCGATCGGCATGAAGATGCCATTACCGTTTGCCGGGGAACTTGCCGTCGACACTGCCTCGCCTGCGTCGATGAAGCCGTTTCCGTTTGGATCGATAATGTTGCCCTGATCCAGCACTTCTCCACCCTGAGTGGCGATCGTGTAGGCGGTG
>CAYWND010000616.1:0-2125 GCA_964459085.1 uncultured Oceanibium sp.
CCTTGACCCGGTAGGCCTCGGTGCAGCTGAAGACGAACTTGCCATTGGTGATGTCGACTTGCCCACCACCGAAGCCCACGGCATAAATTCCGTCCTTCAGATCAGCCAGAATCGCCTCGGGCTCCGCATCGCCGCCAAGCATGTAGGTGTTGGTCATGCGCGGCATCGGGATGTGGGCATAGGACTGCCTGCGGCCATTCCCGGTTGCTGACACACCCATCAGCCGCGCGTTCTGGCGGTCTTGCATATAGCCCACCAAGATGCCGTCCTCGATCAAGGTATTCTTGCCCGATGGCGTGCCTTCGTCATCGAAACTGATCGAGCCGCGACGGTCCGGAATGGTTCCATCGTCCAGCACCGTGACGCCCTTTGAGGCAACCTGCTTGCCCATCAGCCCGGCAAAAGCGGACGAGCCCTTGCGGTTGAAATCGCCCTCCAACCCGTGGCCCACAGCCTCGTGCAGCAGTATGCCGGGCCAGCCCGGGCCCAGCACGACGTCCATAACCCCCGCAGGAGCGGGTTCCGAGTTTAGATTGACCAGCGCGATCCGCAGCGCTTCTTGCACCTTTCCCTGCCAGTGCTGCGGCTCAAGCATCTCGGCCAAGCCAAAGCGCCCGCCGCCGCCAGTGCCGCCCTGTTCGCGGCGTCCATTCTCTTCGACCGTGACTGACACGTTCAGGCGTACCATCGGGCGGATGTCCGATAGGCGCGCGCCTTCAGGGCGCAAGATCTCGACCTCTTGCAGGCTGGCCCCGACGGCGGCCGAGACCTGTACGACCCGGGGATCCAGACCACGGGCATAGGCATCGATTTCTTTCAACGTTTCGACCTTGACCGAGAACGGCTCGGCCGACACCGGGTCCATATCCGTGTAGAGACGCCTGTTGGTGCCCGGAGGCGTGTCCGCCAGGGTGCCGCCCCCGTGGGCAACGGCAAGGCGTGCGGTTTCAGCAGCCCGCATCAGCGCGGCCTCGCTGAGTTCGGTGGAATGGCCGTATCCTGCGGTTTCACCCCGGACTGCCCGCAACCCGAAGCCTTCCGAGGCATCATAGGCCGCGTTCTTCAACCGCCCGTCATCGAACACAAGGCTCTCGGATCTGCGGCGTTCCAGAAAAAGCTCGCCATCATCGGCACCATCGGTGGCAGACCGCAGAATTGACAGCGCCGCGGCCTGATCGAGGTCGGTATCAAAGGGGCGAAAGCGGTCTTGCGTCTGGGTCATCTCGAACTCCTGAGCCTGCGGCGCTATGGCGCTGTGTTAGCTGGCGCCGTTCACTTGTTCTGAAGTATGGTTTGTGTATGGTCCGAAGCCAAGAGAGACCTCGGCGGTTGTGAGCTGCACGTGAAGATGCTAGCCCGCCGCTCAATTGCGTCGAATCGCAGTTGCCAGACCGGGAATGAAATACAAATGACCATTCGCTCGACGATTACCAAAGCAGGGGCCGCGCTGGGCCTGTTCCTGACCGCCCCCCTGGCGGTTGCGCAGGAAAACATCACTGGGCTCGAAGTTGTGGGGAAACCCATCCCGCAAGGGATCGGATTTCAGCCTGCAGTGACCGAACTGGCGCGTGATATCCATTGGCTGGACAACTTCCTGCTGGTCATCATCACGTTGATTTCGCTGTTTGTGATGGGGCTGCTGGCGATCGTGATCCTGCGCCACAACAAGACCGCCAATCCGGTTCCGGCGCGGTTCACTCACAACACCAAGGTCGAGGTTGCCTGGACCCTGATCCCTATCCTGATCCTGATTGCCATCGGGTCGATGTCGTTGCCGATCCTGTTCAAGCAGCTTGAGATCCCCGAAGCCGATGTCACGATCAAGGTGACGGGCAACCAGTGGTATTGGAGCTACGAGTATCCAGACAACGGCATCGAGTTTGACAGCTACATGCTGGCAAAAGACGAGTTGGCCGAATACGGCTATGCCGAGGACGAGTTCCTGCTGGCCACCGACACTTCGGTTGTTGTGCCGATCAACCAGGTTGTGCGCCTGCAGATCACGGCGGGCGACGTGATCCACGCATGGAAGATCCCGGCCTTTGGTGTTCACATGGACGCGGTGCCCGGTCGTCTGAACGAAACCTGGTTCATGGCCGAACGCGAAGGCGTCTATTTCGGCCAG
>CAYWND010000617.1:0-2123 GCA_964459085.1 uncultured Oceanibium sp.
GTGCCCAACCGATAGGCTGCTCAATCCCGCCCGAAGGATCGCGGGCGATGCGGTCGGCCCAGTCCGACAGCCCCACAAGGTCGAGTTGGCGGTCGACCCGCGCCGCGCGATCTGCCTTCGGTGTGCCGGCCAGCTCCAACCCCAGGCCCACATTTTCGCGGACCGTGCGCCAGGGCAGCAGGCCAAACTGTTGGAACACCATTGCGACATGCGACCTGCGAACACGCCGCAAGGTTGCGGGATCGGCGTGGGTGACATCCACCATGCCCTGACCGTCATTTATGCTGACGGTCCCGCGGACCACCGGGTTCAACCCGTTCACAGCACGCAGCAGCGTCGACTTGCCGGACCCCGACAGCCCCATCAGCACCAGGATCTCGCCCTCGGCAACCTCCAGCTTGCAGTTGTGTACGCCCAGCACCTGACCGGTCGCCGCCTGGACATCCGCGCGGCTCTGCCCCTGATCCATCAATGGCAGGGCGGTTTCCGGCGCGCTGCCGAATACGATCGAGACGTCGTCAAAGGACACTGCGACGGTCATCGGTTGCCCTCGACCCGCAGGATGCGGTCCAGCATGATCGCGACCACCACGATGATGAAACCGCTTTCAAAGCCCAGCGCCGTATTGACCTGGTTCAGCGCGCGCACAACCGGCACGCCCAAGCCGTCTGCCCCAACCAGTGCTGCGATCACCACCATGGACAGCGACAGCATAATGGTCTGGTTCAAACCAGCCATGATCTGCGGAAAGGCATAAGGCAGTTCGACCTTCAGCAGCGTCTGCCGCCGGGTCGCCCCAAAGGCGCGCGCGGCCTCAAGCAGTGGCTCGGGGGTCGAGGATACGCCCAGATGTGTCAGCCGGATCGGGGCTGGCAGGACAAAGATGACCGTCGCGATCAGGCCGGGAACCATGCCGATCCCGAAAAATACGATGGCCGGGATCAGATAGACAAAGGTCGGCAGCGTCTGCATCAGATCCAGCAGGGGCCGCAGATACGCATAAAGCCTTGGCCGATGCGCCGCCGCGATCCCGATGGGAACGCCGATCGCCATGCATACCAGGCACGCTGACAGGACCAGCGTCAGGCTTTCGGTTGTTTCCTCCCAGTAGCCCTGGTTCAGAATGAACAGGAACCCCAGCAACACGAATACACAGGTCTTCCAGCTGCGCTGCAGGATCCAGGTCAGGGCAACAAAAAGGGCGACGATGATCAGCGGATGTGGTGTCTGAAACGCCCACAGGATCGCATCGATCAGCCATTCCAGTCGGTCCGCCAGCCCGTCAAAGAACCAGGCACCGTTTTCCTGCAGCCAGTCGAACACAGATCGCGCTGTCCGCCCCACAGGGATCTTGGTCTCGGTCAGCCACTCCATGCGGGACCTCCATGAACGCGCAGGGCCCGACCGCTACCGCGAGCGGCAGAGGTCGGACCAGCGTCCTTATCAAGCGGGATCAGAGCCCCAGTGACGCCTTGACCGCGGCCATCCCGTCGCCACCATCGGCCGTTGTGACGCCGTCCAGCCAGCCACCCAGGACATCCGGATTGGCCTTCAACCAGTCCGTGGCGGCATCCGCGGGGTCTTCGCCGTCATTCAGAATGGCGCCCATGATTTCGTTTTCCATGGCCAGCGTGAACTTCAGATTGCCCAGCAGCGCACCGACATTCGTGCACTCGGCGGCATAGCCTGCGCGTGTGTTGGTATAGACCGTTGCGCCCCCCAGATCGGGGCCAAAGTAGTCATCCCCGCCCTCCAGATACGTCATCTGGAAGTTCGCGTTCATCGGGTGCGGCTCCCACCCCAGAAACACCACAGGCTCGTCCCGGCGATCCGCGCGGGCAACCTGCGCCAGCATGCCCTGTTCTGAACTTTCGACGACCTCGAATCCGGAAAGACCGAACGCATCGCCATCGATCATCGACTGGATCAGACGGTTGCCGTCATTTCCGGGCTCGATTCCGTAGATCTTGCCGTCCAGCGCGTCCTTCTGCGCGGCGATCGAGGCGAAATCCGTAATTCCTAGCGCGGCACCCGCGGCGTTGGTTGCCAGTGTGTATTTCGCGCCCTCAAGGTTTTCGCGCACCGTGTCCACGGTTCCGGCATCGCGGTAGGGGAAGAGTGTA
>CAYWND010000618.1:0-2106 GCA_964459085.1 uncultured Oceanibium sp.
GCGTCGACCCGGACTTCACGATCCTGCACGACAGCGGCACGGGCGGCGACCATCGGTGGGTGCACCTGGGCACCACGCACGGCTATTTCGCGCTGGAAACGCCCCATGACCCGCAGGCATCGCCCGAACACCGCCGCCGCTACCACGATTTCGGTGTGAACCATATCGGCCTGGTGGTCGATGATGTCGATGCCGTTGCGCAACGCCTTCAGGCCGCAGACTACCCCGAGACCTATGTGGCCGACCCCCATCCGGCGCGGATCCGACGGTATTTCCAGGACCCGTCGGGCATGGAATGGGAGCTGGTGCAATACCTTACAGACGATCCGGCGGCGCGGTTCGCCTACGATTAGCGGGGGATTGAAGGCTTCCATTGCGGGGCCAAATGTTGCTATGCACAAACAGGTTGCCCCGCCACGGAAAAACAGAAAGACCGCCGCCAGAATGGTCACAAAGGTTCTCGTGCTTTTCGCGCATCCGGCCCAGCGCCGGTCCGAGGTCAATGTCCAGATGGCCCGGATTGCAGAATGGGTGCCCGGTGTGACGCTGGTCGATCTGTACGCGGAATACCCCGCCTTTGACATCGACGTTGACGCGGAACAGGCGCGGCTGGTGGATCATGACGTGATCGTCTTTCAGCATCCGCTGTTCTGGTATTCGACCCCCGCGATCCTGAAGGAATGGCAGGATCTGGTGCTGGAATACGGGTTTGCCTATGGCGAACATGGCGACAAGCTGCAGGGCAAGCTGCTCTTTTCGGCAACCACGACCGGTGGTCCCGAGGCGGCTTACCGCGCCGAGGGCTACAACCATTTCACGTTGCGCCAACTGCTTGCCCCGATCGAGCAGACCGCGTCGCTGTGCGGGATGCGCTATCTTCCGCCGTTTGCATTGTTCCGCGCCCGGTCCGCACGCGAACACGATACGATCGAGCCGCATCTCGAGGCGTGGGAGCACCTGCTCGAAGGGCTGGTCAACGACCGGATCGACCTGGACCGCGCAGAAAGGGCCGACCTGCTGAACCCGTTTGCCGACGCCGTGGCGCAGGAGGGCTGAGACATGGAAGGGTTCCTGGCCCAGGCCTTCATCTACCTGGTCGCAGCCGTCATCGCCGTGCCGGTCTCGAACCGCCTGGGGCTGGGATCGGTGCTGGGCTACCTGCTGGCCGGGATCGTGATCGGGCCGATCCTGGGCGTTGTCGGGGCCGAGACGCAGGATCTGCAGCATTATGCCGAATTTGGCGTGGTGATGATGTTGTTCCTGATCGGGCTGGAGCTGGAGCCGCGGCATCTTTGGGGCATGCGCACGCGCCTTTTGGGCCTGGGCGGGCTGCAGATCGGGGTGACAACGCTGCTGGTCATGGCCGGGGCGATGGCGCTGGGCCAGCCATGGTCCATCTCGCTGGCCATCGGGCTGGTCGTGTCGTTGTCCTCGACCGCCATCGTGTTGCAGACGCTTGGCGAAAAGGGACTGATGCGCACCGACGGCGGGCGTGCGACGTTCTCGGTCCTGCTGGCACAGGACATCGCCGTCATCCCGATGCTGGCCCTGATCCCGCTGCTGGCGGCGCCGCAACTGATGAGCGGCGAGTTCATGAACATCCAGTTCACCGCTGGCGGCGGGGGCGGCGCACTGGAAGGCGCACCGGGCTGGATCGTGACGCTGGTCGTTCTGGGATCGGTCGCGGTGATCGTGCTGGGCGGGCATTTTCTGACCCGGCCGATGTTCCGGTTCCTGTCTATGGCGGGCCTGCCCGAGATCTTTACCGCTGCCGCCCTGCTGCTGGTGCCGCACTTCGGTATGGCCCTCGATGACAGCGCACCAGATAGTGCCGCTGCCTTCTATCATTGGGAGGCCGCCATCCCGGGCAAGCCCGGGGAACTGTTACGTTACGAACCGGTGGAACCTGGCCTGCTGCTGGCTCAGGCCAGTGCCGGCTTACGTATTCTCTACGTCTCGGAAAGTTTCAACGGCGAGAACACGGTGGTATCCGGTGACGTGTTCATCCCGATGGGGCAGCCGCCTGAAAGTGGCTGGCCGGTACTGGCCTGGTCGCACGGCACTGTCGGCATCGCGGATCAATGCGCGCCGTCATTTCGCGGCAGG
>CAYWND010000619.1:0-2102 GCA_964459085.1 uncultured Oceanibium sp.
ATCCCGCCCGGCCAGCAGAACATGAGCGCCCTCGACCGCCTTGCGGCGCCCAAACGCCCGGGCCATGGCGGAACTTGCGCCAACGATGATCCACAGCGTGCTCATGCCAGCCCCCGCAGGTTCAGCCGTCGCGACAGATCCGTCTCGAATTGCCCCCCAGGGTCGGCGCGATTGACGACCTCGCGCCAGTCGTCCAGTTCGGGATACATGGCGCCCAGGCCCTCGGCGCCCATGCTCGAGTCCTTGGCCAGATAGATCCGGCCACCGGCGCTGCGGGTCATCCCCTCCAGCTTGGCCAGCAGCGGCCCGGCCCTGTCACTGTTGGGGAAATCAACCGCCAGGGTGTAGCCCTCCATCGGAAAGCTGAGATGTCCCGCCCGGCCAGCGCCCATCTTCTTCAGAACCGACAGGGGCGAGGAGATGCCTGCGGTCGCGATCTCGCGCAGCATCTGATCCAGCGTGGTGGCGGCGCTGTCGGGGGGCAAAACGCACTGGAACTGGTGAAAGCCGCGCTTGCCATAAAGCTTGTTCCACCCCGTCAGCCGATCGAGGGGATGGAAAAACGCATGCAGCGGTCGGGTCCGGTCGCGCCCACCCACTGGGACCCGGCGTAGATAGGCCGCGTTGAACAGGCGCACGATCGGCGGGGCCAGGGCAAAGGACGGCGCGTTGAACGGCACCGGCCGGGAGCCCGCCGGTTTCGCAAACGGTGCGGGACGGGTGGTGAACTCGGCCTCTTCCATGATCCCGCGACCCAATTCACCCCCCTTTGCGGTGGCGTCGATCCAACCTACCGAAAAGGTCGCCTCGCTGGTCTCGAACGCCTCCAGAAATGCGGCCAGACCGGCCATGCGCCGCTCGCGCACATCCATAAAGGTCGAGGGGCAGGGGGAAAGCTGTATACGCGCAGCCACGATGATCCCGGTCTGCCCCATCCCCCCCGCTGTCGCGCGGAAAAGATCAGGGGTGCCTTCGGGTGTGACCTGTTCGACGGTGCCGTTTGCCCCCATCAGCGAAATCGACAGCACGTGGCTGGCAAAGCTGCCCGCATCGTGGTGGTTCTTGCCGTGAACATCGCCCGCGATGGCGCCGCCAAGCGTCACAAACCCGGTTCCTGGCAAAACCGCGGGCAGCCAGCCTCGCGGTCCGAAGACGCTGGTTATGTCTGACAGCGATACGCCGCCTTCGGCTTCGAGCACGCCGGTGTCAGGGTCGAAGGCGATCAGCCGGTCAAGCCGCGACATGTCGTATGCGGGACGCGCATCGTTCAGTGCAGCGTCGCCATAAGACCGTAAGGCCCCGATGGCCGGGCCTGGGGTCGCGTCCATGCCGGCGCCCAGCGCGGCCAGCTTCTCGGGGCGGTATCGGTCGCCGCTTGCGGTCAACACCCGGCCCCAGCCGGAATAGGGATCATGATTTGCGTTCATGTGCGGTGCTCAGCGCGTGGCGCGTTACAAGGGGGAAGATCACGACCCCCAAGGCAATCGCAAACCAAAGCGTTGTCAACCGGATCACCGCGGTTGCGGGTATCGAAATTTCCAAAGGGATGCCCTGAAGCGACAGCAGACCGACCATCGCCGCCTCGGCCCCGCCAAGGCCGCCCGGCGCGCCGGTCGCGCCGCCCATGACCATCGAGGCTACGAATATCCCCACCGCCGCCCAAAGCGACAGATCCGCCCCCATCCAGCCCAGCAGCAACCAGAACGACAATCCCTCCATGAACCAGCCGATACCGCCCAGCACCAGCGCGGGCACCAGAACAGTCGGGGACGAGAAGGGTGCGATCAGGCGCGAGGCCCTGAGCAGGCGCGCAAAGATCCGGGGCCACAACCCGAGGGCACGATAGAGGCTGCGCACGATCAACTCGGCGAAGCGGCGCCGGGTGGCTATGAATGCGATGGCGATGCTGAAGACGGCAACGGGTGCCGCACCTGACATGCCAATGCTGCTGTCCATCATAATCGCGCCCAGGATCAACAGGCCAATGGCGGCCAGATCAGCCGCCCGGTCGACCAGCACCAATGGCCCGGTCCGGTCGATGGATTGCCCAGTGATTTGGTAGAGCCAGTGCAGCCGCACCAACTCGCCCAAGCGGCCAGGGG
>CAYWND010000620.1:0-2098 GCA_964459085.1 uncultured Oceanibium sp.
GAAGAGCTGGAGGATCACGCCTTCAAGGTGCTCAACCCCGAGGCCCGGTCGTCGATCATCCGGCGGTTCATCACGCTGAAGAACGACACAGGCGACCTGATCCCGCAGATCACCGCCGATATCCGCAAGGTGCTGGAAGAGGCCGGTGTCGAGGCCGAGGTGATCGGGCGCGAGAAAAAGCCCTATTCGATCTGGCGCAAGATGCGGGAAAAGGGCGAGGCGTTCGGTCGGCTGTCGGACATCTACGGCTTTCGCATCATTTGCGAAACCGACAGCGATTGCTACGTGGCGCTGGGCGCGGTCCATCAGCGCTGGAAGGCCGTGCCGGGGCGCTTCAAGGACTATGTCAGCCAACCGAAATCGAACGGATACCGCTCGATCCACACAACAGTTTCGGGCCGGTCGGCCAAGCGCGTCGAGATCCAGAT
Source organism: uncultured Oceanibium sp. (assembly GCA_964459085.1). Classification (GTDB taxonomy): domain Bacteria; phylum Pseudomonadota; class Alphaproteobacteria; order Rhodobacterales; family Rhodobacteraceae; genus Halovulum. The sequence continues at coordinate 429 of CAYWND010000620.1, forward strand.
CCGCACGCACGAGATGCACCAGGTTGCCGAGACCGGGATCGCCGCGCACTGGTCCTATCGCGAGGGCGAACGGTTCGAGAATCCGTTCGTCGTGGACCCGGTCCGCTGGCTGTCGCAACTGACCGAACGGTTCGAGGCCGCCGACAATCCCAACGATTTCCTGGAACACGTCAAGCTGGAGATGTTCACCGACCAGGTGTTCTGTTTTACCCCCAAGGGCGAGGTTGTGAAACTGCCGCGCGGTGCGACGCCGATTGATTTCGCCTATGCCATCCACACCCGGATCGGCGACAGTTGCGTGGGCGCAAAGGTGGATGGCCAGCGTGTGCCGCTGTGGACCCGGCTTCGCAACGGCCAGTCGGTCACAATCATACGCGCCGAGGGTCAGCGTCCCCAGCCCAGCTGGGAAGATATGGTCGTCACGGGGCGGGCGAAATCCGCGATCCGGCGCAGCCTGCGCGAGGAACATCGGGCGGGCCACATCCGCCTGGGGTCCGAGATCGCGCGTGTGGCCCTGGAACGGCTTGGCAAGAAGGCAACCGACAAAGCGATTACCACAGCCGCCCGGCAGTTGCTGATGGACGGCCCCGATGATCTGCTGGCACGGCTGGGCGCCGCCGAGATCACTGGCCAGGACCTGGTGCGCACGCTGTACCCCGAGCTGATCCGCGATGACGAGACCATGGTCGTAGACGCCGACGAGCGCCAGATCATCGGTCTGGATGACAATCAGGTTGCCCAGCCCGCGCCATGCTGCCAACCGATCCCGGGGGAACGCATCGTGGGCATTCCGGTTAAGGGGCAAGGCGTTCAGGTGCACGCCATCGACTGCGCGACGCTTGCCGCGTTGGAAGACGATGCCGACAATTGGATTGATCTGGCCTGGACGCCATCGGCCTCGCGCATGCCGCATTTGGCCTGTATGGAGGTCACAATCGCCAACGATGCCGGGGTCCTGGGACGGATTTGCACATTGATCGGGGAACAGCGCGCGAATATCAGCGACATCGTATTCACCGATCGCAAACCTGATTTTTACCGCATGGTGATTGATCTGGAGGTGCGCGACGTGGAACACCTGCATAATGTCCACACCGCGCTGGAGGCGGATTCGGATGTCGCGCAGGTGACACGGTTCCGCGGCATGGTCACAGAGGATATGGGACCTAGTTTCTGACGGGTTTCGGGTACAACGCGCATCGGGGCTGCGCGCGGATGGGAAGGGCAAAAACAGGGGATGGTGTTCAAGCGTCGCAAGCCTCTTTCGACCGCCCGAAAGGTGCGCGACTTTTTCTATCCCCGATCCGGATTTCGTCGTGGCCTGCAATACCTTGCGCACCGGCTGCGCCGTCTGCCTGATACACCGCACAAGATCGCCGTTGGGTTTTCGGCAGGCGTGTTCGTGTCCTTCAGCCCGTTCTTCGGGCTTCACTTCATCTATGCGGGCATTTGCGCCATGGTGGTGCGCGGCAACGTGCTGGCGTCGTTCCTGGGCACGTTTGTCGGCAATCCACTGACATTTCCCGTGATCGCGACAATCTCGCTGGGATTGGGCCGCAAGTTCCTGGGCATCACGGCCGGGGACGAGGATTTCGTGTCCGTCAAAGACAGCTTTATCGCGGCCTTTAGCGGGTTGTGGGATTCGTTTCTGTCCTTCTTTGGATTGGCCG
>CAYWND010000621.1:0-2087 GCA_964459085.1 uncultured Oceanibium sp.
CACCGTACATCCAATACGAACTTGTACTGAGTGACTCTTTTTCCAAAAATCGAACCGGCACGCCGCGCACCTCCTCGTTGTCTCGTCCGTCGTCGAAGAACACTCTAGCAACAACGACTCGAGCACGATGAGTGACCGCATCGGCATCGACTTCTCCTCCAGCGGGTCCGTCATGTCCACGCAGCAGCTGCAGGAGCAGCGAAGGAAGAGAGGAGAATGTCTAACGTGCGGGCAAAAGTGTTATCAGAAGAAGCTGTTCAAGGCCATCCCCATTACGATTCACGGCCAGGTCCTGAACGGGCGCTGTCTGAAGTGCAACCCGCTGGAGGTCAAGAACGAGCCGGCTGACCCAGATCCGCATCCGCAAGTTGTGAACTGTGGGGCCGTGCGGGGGCACGGCGGCAAGGCTGTGCGTCGCGCTGCAGGATACCTTGGGAAATGGAAGGGAAGCGAAAATTACAGATAATTACGGTACATTCCGAATTGTTGTAATTTTCTGCTTTCAAACCGCCCGATCACGACATAAAAAACTGACCGAAGGCTGTTGACCAAGCGGTGCGACTTGCTTATGGCTTTACGTCATGGAACGGATCATCGTACTTGTAAGCGCGCGCGGGCCCCGACGGAGGTAGACCTCTGGATCGGTTAACGCGCGCACGGCCCCCTCAGCGGGGCTTTTTTTATGGCCAAACCGGGGTGGAGGACCCCGAAAGAGGAGAATGACATGTCACGGCAACTGACCGGAGCCCAGATCGTCGTCCAAGCCCTGAAAGATGCGGGCGTGGATACCGTTTTCGGATATCCCGGGGGGGCCGTGCTACCGATTTATGACGAGATCTTTCAGCAGAACGATATCCGGCACATCCTGGTCCGGCACGAGCAGGGCGCGACCCATGCGGCCGAAGGATACGCGCGGTCGACCGGCAAGCCCGGCGTTGTTCTGGTGACCTCGGGGCCCGGGGCGACCAATGCGGTCACCGGCATGACGGACGCGCTGATGGATTCGATCCCGCTGGTTGTTCTTACGGGCCAGGTTCCGACCTTCATGATCGGCAACGACGCGTTTCAGGAGGCCGATACGGTCGGCATTACCCGGCCCTGCACCAAGCACAACTGGCTGGTCAAGGATACCGACCGTCTGGGCGAGACGATCCACCAGGCGTTTCACGTCGCCACCAGCGGCCGCCCCGGCCCGGTTCTGGTCGACATCCCCAAGGACGTGCAGTTCGCAACCGGCGATTACGATCCCGAGCGGCGGCCACGGGGGGCGCATTACACGCCGCAGACCAAGGGGGACATCGATCTGATCACGCTGGCGGTCGAGGCGCTGGAGAAGGCCGAGCGGCCGATCCTGTATTCGGGTGGCGGGGTCATCAATTCCGGCCCCCATGCCAGCCAGCATGTCCGCGAGCTGGTGGCGGGGACGAATTTCCCGATCACCTCGACCCTGATGGGCCTGGGGCCTATCCGGCCTCGGGCGCGAACTGGTTGGGCATGCTGGGCATGCACGGCACCTACGAGGCGAACTGGGCGATGCATGACTGCGATTTCATGCTGTGCATCGGGGCGCGGTTCGATGATCGGATCACCGGGCGGCTGGACGCGTTCAGCCCCGACAGCTTCAAGGTCCATATCGATATCGATCCCAGCTCGATCAACAAGAACATCCATGTCGATGTGCCCATCGTCGGCGATGTCGGCAGTGTCCTGGAGGACATGCTGCGGATCTGGAAAGAGCGTGGGTCCAAAACCCAGTCGGACGCCGTGAACCGGTGGTGGCAGCAGATCGAAGAGTGGCGCGGCGTCAAATCGCTGAGCTACAAAAACTCGGAAAAAACCATCAAGCCGCAATACGCGCTGGAGCGGTTGGAGGCGCTGACCAAGGGCCGCGACCGCTATGTCACGACCGAGGTCGGGCAGCACCAGATGTGGGCGGCGCAGTTCATGGGGTTCGAGGATCCGCACCGCTGGATGACGTCCGGTGGCCTGGGCACGATGGGCTATGGGCTGCCGGCCTCGATCGGGGTGCAGCTGGCCCATCCCAAAAGCCTGGTCATCAATGTCGCGGGCGAGGCGTCGTGGCTGAT
>CAYWND010000622.1:0-2081 GCA_964459085.1 uncultured Oceanibium sp.
GATGCTCGGGATGGGATGAGGGATGTCTTTCGATTATCGATAGGATTTTCGAATGGGCGACTTCCCGCGGCGAAATGCTAGGGATGGAAGGCCTGCAACTCCCTGCGGACCACCTGTAATTGCAAGGCGATCGCACGATTGGTGGCCGCCGGCGTTCCTGCGGCCATGAAGACATCGACGTTGGCGGGGATTCGGGCGAGGATCCGGTAGAAAGTTGCCGTCGAGGCCTTGCGCCCCAAACTAAAACCAGTCTTGTCCTGAACTTCGGCCCTGATATCTCGGAGCTTAACCTCGTCCGAGTTGGCGGTTGCCAATTCGGCTCGAATCCTCAGGATCGAATCAGGTGTCGTGTTCGTCTTGACGGCTCTGAACCCTTTATTGGCCCAATTCGGCGAGTTGGCCACAGTATTGAGCCGAGCCATCAATGTCCTCATGAGATCCAATCGATCCTGCATATCGGCATATCGGGTCAACGGCGCGTACGGCAGGCCAAAATCGGGCATTCGATCCTGTATTTCGTGGAGCGTGTGATAGGCGATCGATCGATGATCGTAGTCCTTGCGCCAGAACGCCATCGTGGCATCTGCAACCGCCATCATCTCTTCATCGCTTCCCCCTGACGCTCGGGTCAGCGCGACCATGCGTGCGGCCGTACCCGAATGGCGGCCCCACATGGGAATATCGTGTGTCCTCGCGTAGGTGTAGGTAGCGTGCTGCTCCTCGACCCCGGAGCGGACCAAACCGCTGCCGCGGGCTGCTGCCACGTCCGCGACTGGAGCACGGGCAACGGAATTCCGCCTAATCATTGAGCTGGCTGGACGCACATATGCGCTCCGGCCCGCCAGGGTGGTGGCGGTCTCAGCCGGCAAATGGGCATCCAGATTCTCGTTCTGCTGTAGATAGATCATGATGTCGTGCAGACTCGCGATCTTTTCGCGCAAGGAATAGGTGTCGGGATTGGCCAAGACATCGTAATAGTTGTGCGGAAGTAGCAGCCCGAGCCCCGGGTACCCGTGATTGAACCAATTGCGATATTGCGCCCACGGGGCGGCTGCTGGTAGCGGATTGTTGGCGGACAAGGCGGCAACTATCGTCGCCGCGCTCCCCTTACCGTCAATAAAAGCTTTGATCTTGGCCAGCACGTTATTGATGTGCGCATCAATGAGCGTGCTGTCGTAAACAGCATCGGCCAGCTGCTTTTCTTGGTGGCGCCCGGGTTTGGCTCGTACCCATCCATACAAGGCCCGCCCCAAGTCCACGTAGTTGTCGTAGACCCTCGCCTGCTGTTTCCGCCCGAACGCGGGATTTCCCTTGCCTCCGGCGCGGACTACGCCTAGGTCTTGGCCCTGTTGATCCTCGATCCACTTGATCAACTGTCGGGTTACCAGCCATCCAGCATCCGCCAATAGGAATTGATACATCGTATTTTCCAGAGTACCCACCGCGAAGGCCGGAGGTGCCATAGCCGCGCGGACTTGCGCCAGCACCCCGGCGGCGACGCCTGCCACGGCAAAGCCTTGGATGTTGACGTCATCCGTATAGTCGTGGTTGCCCACGATGAGATATCGCTGGACCGGCGGCTGACCCGCGGACGTGTCGATCGCATCTCCGCCGGCCTTCGATGCGTCGTACAGCTCCGCATTGGTGAGGCTCAGCTCCGTGCCGATCAGGGCGGTATCCCGCGCTCTTTGGACGACCTCCGGGGAGGCGATCGACGCAGAGGTGAACTGGCCTTGCACCGGCTTTGCATCGAGGGCGGCCTGGCTCGAGGCGACCCGACGCGCGCCGACGTGACTCTGCAGACGCTCGCCCATCTCCTCCAATCCGGCGCCTCCCGAGGAGACGGTTTCCGGTCCCCGAGACCCGCGTCGGGCCATCGATCGAGGGCCGTCGATGGCGGCTTCGCGTTGCACACTGACACGTGTATTCATGGAGCTACCTCAATACGTTCGAGAGGATCAGCCGGGCCCTGCCGCCCGGTCGGGGGCCGGCTCAAAAACATCCACTTTCCTCCACCGGTTGCACGCCGGCGTCGTGGATCACGTGTTTTTGGGCCGAGGTGAGGAAATACCAATCCGAGT
>CAYWND010000623.1:0-2078 GCA_964459085.1 uncultured Oceanibium sp.
CCGCGATGTTTACGAGGAAGGCAAACAGGATCACCCCGACCGCAAGGATGGGCACGAGCGGCCCGCCTTCGATATCGAAGGGACGCAAAAGATAGGTGGCAAAAGTCCTGGCGACGAGGCTTTCCGCAATCACCATGCTGAGAGCCATCAGCAGCGCCGCCCCCGCCGCAATGCCGCCGGGCCCGTAACACTTTTGCAGGATCATCCCGATGCCCCCTGCCGATGGCCAGGCGTTGGACATTTTGATATAACTGTAGGAACTGAACCCGGTGACGATGGCGCCGATTATGAAGGCAATGGGAAAGAACGGCCCGGCCAGTTCGGCAATCTGCCCTGTCAGGGCAAAGATCCCTGCACCGATCATCACGCCGGTTCCCATGGCAACCGCGCCGCCCAAAGTAATGGAGTTCTTCTTGTAGCCGTCGCTGCCGTGGTCGTGGTTCATAGCCTGTCCCGTCATTCTTGTTTCTTAGTTCGGCTTGGGCCGAGTATACGCGTGTATGGTCTCAGTGCCCCGCGTTGTGTGGCACCGACCAATCAGCGCGCGCTGGATCAAGCGGGTCACCGGCGGCAACACCCGTTGACTGTCACGTATGGCCGACGGCTTTTTCGTAACGTTGCGGCGCAAGACAGTCCGGTCTTGCAACCGCAAAGACGACTGCGCCGGGACCACAACCACACCGGCCGTCAAAAGCTGCCCGGCGGCAAGTGACATTACCACTCCAACCCTCCTTCGGAAGACGCAATCGCGGTTGCGAATTCCGGTCCCGGCGAAAGCCCGTCAAGTGGCCGGATCGCAAGATCAAGCCGCCTCGCCTCGTTATAGCCTTGGGCTGCGTCACGCGTCGGCGGACTGCCATAGGTCGCCAGGTAACGGGTGGCAAAGTCGCTTTGTTGCCAGTCCTGGTCGGGCGGTAGCTTACCAACCTCCACGACGGGTGTCCCTGGCGCGACGTCCAGGGCCGACAGGCTGGCAGCGTCAAACATGACGACTACATCGGGTGATTCCAAGGGATTTCCAAACAGACCCGGGACACCCGTCCCGCTGCCGCGCGGCAACGGCAAAACCTGTACGTCCACCCCACCGAGATGCCCGTCGGATGTTTCGCCTGGATGCCCGTCGCGCTCATCCGCCGCCAACAGTAACCCGGCTATGATCTCGGCACGGCGCGTGTCCGAACCCGGCCCGGAGACATGCAGACCAGCGGTAAATTCATGTGCGCTGGCGGTTGCACCTGCTGTGACAAGGGCCGCCGAGAACAGCAGAGATCGTAGTGTCATGTCGGGTCTCTTCGTGGTTTCGTCGTGTTCGGCGCGGCAACACTCCGCGCGGCGCTTGAGACTGTTGCCTGGGGCGTGCTGCCCCTTTTTCGTCATTCCGGTCGACATGGAGGTCCTCAGAGAAACAGTTGCGATGCAATTCATTGACGCATAGTGATGCGTGTCCGACACCACCGTGGTCAGTTTTGTTGGCTGCCGCAACAATTGCGTTCAGTCCCGGTAGAAATGCCGGGATATCCTCTGCATATTTCTCCCAGGCCTTCCCAAACCAGGCCCAACTGACGGTCTGCTCGCTTCTGGCAAATCGCGCGCCTCCAGATCGGGGCCGCCACCATCATCGGCCCGAGGATCTTCGGGCATTACACGACCACGCCCGCACCGATGAATGCAAAGCGGGGGGAAATGGAATGAACCGAAGCTGCGCCGGTCACGTGATGTCTGCGCATTGAAGAAGCTGTTCGCGACCGGAATGAAAACCGCCGAATCGAGGAACACGGGCAGTCACGGGTCGCAAGCCGACCCCGGCCCGGTCATCAATTGTCGTTTCCCGATCCACCGCCACCATGACCACCATGCCCGCCATGCATGAAGAAATGCATGCCAACGCAAAGCAGCAGGGGAAGCCAGAGGAGCAGGTTGGTTGCGAAGACAAACTCTCTGTATTCATAGCCAAGCAGCAGACCGCCCAAGGCCAGCGCCGCGATCAGATAGATACCAGCGCGGGATTTCCAGAAGGGCACCGCTGATTTCGGTTCCTGTTCCGGTCCGCCGTGATGTTCGTGTGTTTCCATTTCTAG
>CAYWND010000624.1:0-2073 GCA_964459085.1 uncultured Oceanibium sp.
TGGTGGGCTTTGCGCTGTGGCGCGGGTTGGTTGGCTGGTGGTTGCGCGGGCTGGCGACGCTGGTTTTGTTGATCGCGCTGGCCGACCCAAGCTGGAAACAGGAAGATCGCGACTATCTGCCGGATATCGTGTTCCTGGTGTCGGACCGCACCGCCAGCCAGGAGATCGATATTCGGCCCGACCAGATGGAGAGCTTGGAGCCTGATCTGCGTTCTGCAATCACGGCGCTATCGCAACGCGGCGATGCGGGGATCGAGCTGCGCTCGGTTCGCGTCGACAACAGTGCTGGCGCGTCAGAGGCCGAGCGCGGGACGCTATTGCTGACGGCGCTGGCCAAGGCCGCCGCCGAGGTGTCCGAGGATCGTATCGCCGGGGCGATCCTGCTGACCGACGGGCAAGTGCACGACCCCGATGCGATGAGCGAGTTTCCCGCCCCGGTCCATGTTGTTCTGACCGGGCGCGAGCAGGAATGGGATCGGCGGCTGGTTTTGGAAACCGCGCCTGCCTTTGCCATCGTGGGTGAACCTGTAGAGCTGACCCTGAAGGTCGAGACGTTAGGTCGCTCGCCCGCCGATCTGTCGCGCCGAACCAGCCTGCTGATCTCGCTGGGTGGCGCCGATCCGGTGGTGTTCGATGTCACTGCGGACGAGACCGTAACCGTGCCACTGGAACTGGAAAAAGGCGGCTTGAATGTCCTGCAGATCGCCGTGCCGGAACTGGATGGGGAACTGACCCCGCGCAATAACGCGGCGGTGGTCACGATCAACGGCATCCGGGACCGTCTGCGCGTGCTGCTGGTGTCGGGCGAACCGTATGCCGGTGAACGCACCTGGCGGAACCTGCTGAAGTCCGATGCGGCCGTGGATCTGGTTCATTTCACCATTCTGCGCCCGCCCGAGAAACAGGACGGTGTTCCGGTCTTCGAATTGTCACTGATCGCGTTTCCGACGCGCGAGTTGTTTATGGACAAGGTCGACGAGTTCGACCTGATCATCTTTGACCGATACCGACGGCGCGGGGTGTTGCCGACGCTCTATATCGACAATATCGGCCGTTATGTGCGCGAGGGTGGGGCGGTGCTGGTGGCTTCGGGTCCGGCATTCGCGGGGGCAGAAAGCCTTTACCGCACACCGCTGCGCGACATCCTGCCCGCCGAACCCACCGCCCGCATCCTGGAAGAGGGGTTCTTGCCGCGGCTCAGCGAACTGGGGCAACGCCATCCCGTGACCAGCGGGCTGGAGGCCTATGCCCCCCGGCCTGTGGCGTCGGATGGCACGCCGGGTTGGGGCCGGTGGTTTCGGCTGATCGACATGGAACCGACCAGCGGCACGACCGTGATGGAGGGGCCCGAAGGTCGCCCCCTTTTGGTGCTCGATCGTCCTGGCGAGGGCCGGATAGCGATGCTGGCCTCGGACCACGCCTGGCTGTGGTCGCGCGGATACGAAGGTGGCGGACCGCAACAGGAACTGTTGCGACGGCTGGCCCACTGGCTGATGCGCGAGCCGGAGCTGGAAGAAGAGATCCTGCGCGCCGAACCGGATGGTGCCGATGTGACCGTGACCCGAAGAACGCTGGCACGCGAGGCTGGCGAAGTGACGATTGTCTCGCCATCGGGTGACACACAATCTCTGGTGATGACCGAAGTGGGGCCGGGCATTTTTCAGGGCCGGTTCCAGGCCGACGAAAACGGGATCTATCGCCTTCGAGAGGGCGACACCGAAACTGTCACGGCGGTTGGGCCAGCCGCGCCCAGGGAGTTTGCCGACCCGGTCTCGACCGGTGAAACTCTGGCGGCGCTGAGGTCTGCAACCGGGGGCGGCCTGCAACGTTTTGATACGCGTGGAATACCGGATTTGCGCAGGGTCGCCGAGGGGCGGGCGGCCGAGGGTCGCGGCTGGTTCGGCCTTGTTCGCCGCGAGGCCTATGATGTGCGAGACATCCGCCTGACCCCCCTCGCGCCGGGATGGGCAATGCTGCTGCTAGCCGGCGGTCTGGTCTTTGTAGCCTGGCGTATCGAAGGTCGCTGACCCCCACCCGCCCGGAGGGCCAGTCCTGAACAAAGAGGGGGCGCCC
>CAYWND010000625.1:0-2073 GCA_964459085.1 uncultured Oceanibium sp.
CAGAACCCCGGGCACAAACCACAGGGTCACACGATCCACCAGTCCCTGGATCGGTAATTTGGCACCCTGCGCCTCTTCGACGATGCGAATGATCTGGGCGAGCGTGGTGTCCGCACCCACCCGCGTAGCACGGAAGGTCAGACTACCTGTGCCGTTGACGGTGCCCCCTGTGACCGGTGCGCCTTCGGCTTTCGGAACCGGTGCCGGTTCACCGGTGACCATGCTTTCATCGACATTGCTGGCACCCTCCAGAACCTCGCCATCGACCGGAATACGCTCTCCGGGGCGTACAAGGACCACATCGCCCACGCGCAGCCGTTCAATGTCCACCTCGACGGGGCCTTCATCCCCCATCACAAGCGCGGTATTAACCTGAAGGCTCAGCAGCGCCTGGATGGCTGCACCCGTGCGGCCCTTGGCCCGTGCCTCCAGATAGCGACCGACCAGGATCAGAACGACGATGACGGCGGCGGCCTCGAAGTAAACGGCCCGTACGCCATCGGGCAGCCAACCCGGCAGGAAAGTCGCGACGACCGAGTAGCCCCAGGCCGCGCCGGTCCCGACCGCCACCAGGCTGTTCATGTCCGGGGCCCCCCGAACCAGGGCCGGGATACCCTTGGCAAAGAAATACCGCCCCGGTCCGAACAGGACCAGTGTGGCAAGGGCGAACTGGATCATCCAAGACGACTGCGTCCCGATGCTGTTCGCGATCGCCATGTGAAACGCCGGGACCGCGTGGGATCCCATCTCCAGGACAAAGACCGGCAGTGCCAGGATCGCCGCAAAGAGTACCTTACGGCGCAGCCCTTCGGCCTCGTCCGCCTTGCGCGAGATGCGGGACTGGCTGACATTCGTTTCGGCAATCTCGGCCGGATAACCTATGGCGGTGGTTGCGGCGATCAGATCTGCGGGCGTGACGGCACCGTCGAGATACTCGACCACGGCAGTCTCGGCCGCCAGGTTCACGTTGACCGACACCACGCCCGACACCTCGGCCAAGGCAGAGTCGACCCGCCCAACGCATGACGCACAGGACATGGATGCGATGTTCAACGTGACTTTCGCCGTCCGCGCGGGATAACCAGAAGTTTCTAGGACGCGGGCGATCTCTTCCAGCCGTGCCGGGCGATCCAACGACACCCTGACTGTCTCGGACGCCAGGTTGGCGGCAACATCCACAACGCCGTCCAGATCAGACAGCGCACGTTCCACCCGACCTACGCAGGACGCGCATGTCATCCCTTCGACGCCCAGAGTTTTGTGAACCGGTCCAGTCATGGCTGATGCCCCGCGATTTCAACTGGGGCACTATATAAGGGTTCTAGTCACTGGAAGCTCAAGAGCGGTCATGAAATTTTTTGATTCACCTGCATCGGTCAAGCCCGCCTCGCGTGCACCCAGTCGGATTACCCGGGCGATTTGGCATCCGAAGCATGCTGTTTGGACCATTGCCTCAGCGTATCCAGAACCACCAGGGCGGCCCGACCCTGACCCGTGATCCGGTACTGAACCGAAACCGGCGCGGTCGCCATCACCTCGCGTTGGATCAACCCATGCGACTCCAGATGGCGCAAGCGCTCGGCGATCATCTTCTTGCTGGCCCCGCCGATCATGCGGGCAAGATCGTTGAACCGGACCGGCGTGTCCTTCAGGTGCCACAGGATCGATCCGGTCCACTTGCCGCCCAGGACCCGCATCCCCTGTTCGATGTCGCAGGGCTGAAAGCAGGGATCTACAACGATCCTGCGGCCCTTTTGATCCGTATCGACCCGCGCCTTCATGGTAGTCCTGCAGGTTACAAGAAGTATACTGGTTGCTTTTTTCTATCGCCAAGATCATGTCCTGGCAAGTACCCCATCCAAAACAGGACCGACCCATGACCCGCCCCGACATCCACCTCTACACAGCCGCCACAATGAACGGATATAAACCGGTTATTTTTCTGGAAGAGGCCGACGCGCCCTATGACCTGACCGCCATCGACTTTGCCAAACGCGAACAGAAAGCCCCGGACTATGTCCGCCTGAATCCCAATGGCCGCATCCCGACCATCGTGGACCGCGCGAATGGAGA
>CAYWND010000626.1:0-2071 GCA_964459085.1 uncultured Oceanibium sp.
GGGAGGAGTTGGGCGAAGACAATGTCGGCGCCCCGGCGCAGGATGCCGAGTTCGTGCTGTATCACGCCGACAACATCCAGGCCACGGGGTTCCTGGAACACATCAAACTTCCTCACTATGTCGATTTCCAGTCCGAACTGGAGTTGGTTCGCAAACTGCGTCGCGAGGCGGGTGTGCACGACACCAGGGAGGCCGCGGAATGACCTTGGACCTTGCCCGGTGCGCTTTAGCGCCGCCAATTGTCGAGGATCTGACGCTTGCGTTCGCGCCGCGCGTTCAATTCAGCCTCGGTCGGAAAATGCCGCCTGTCGTAGCGTTCCCAGATCGCAAGCACCAGCGCAACGAACATAAAGAAGTTCGCGAAAATCAGAAGATCAATCACAAGTCCCATCGCCGCCCCACGCGCTGCTTTCAGGCGCCCGGAATGGGCGCGCTCCACCTGTGGGGTCTCACAAAAACCTTCAGTTTCGATGAACCAAGCGGAGCGGTTGGATGAGCGCATACAATTTCGCCTATCTGGATGAACAGACCAAGCGCATGATCCGCCGGGCGATCCTGAAAGGTCTGGCCATCCCAGGCTATCAGGTGCCTTTTGCCAGCCGCGAGATGCCGATGCCTTACGGCTGGGGCACCGGCGGCGTGCAGGTTTCGGCCGCCGTGCTGACGCCCCAGGATACGTTCAAGGTGATCGATCAGGGGGCGGACGACACCACCAACGCCGTCTCGATCCGCAGCTTTTTCGAACGTACGGCGGGGGTCGAGACCACGACCAGCACGACCGAGGCCAGCGTCATTCAGACCCGCCATCGCATCCCCGAAGCGCCGCTGACCGAAGGACAGATCCTGGTCTATCAGGTGCCCATCCCCGAGCCGCTGCGTTTTCTGGAGCCGCGCGAGAGCGAAACGCGCAAGATGCACAGCCTGCAGGAATACGGGCTGATGCACGTGAAGTTGTACGAAGACATCAGCCGCCACGGCCATATCGCGACCTCGTATGCCTATCCGGTCAAGGTCGAGGGGCACTATGTCATGGACCCCTCGCCGATCCCCAAGTTCGACAACCCGAAGTTGGGCGGCATGGCCGCGATCCAGCTGTTCGGTGCAGGGCGCGAGCAGCGGATCTATGCGCTGCCGCCGTATACGCAGGTCACAAGCCTGGATTTCGACGATCACCCGTTCGAGGCGTCCAAGGCGCATCACTGCTGCGCCCTGTGCGGTGCGCGCGACAGCTATCTTGACGAGGTGATCGTGGACGATAGCGGGGGGCGGATGTTCGTCTGTTCGGACACGGACTACTGCGAGGCCCGCCGGGCCGCGAGCCACACCGCGGAGGATGGGGCATGAGACCTTTGCTTTCCGTCCAGGACGTGTCCAAGCGCTATGGGCCGCATGTCGGGTGCCTGGATGTATCATTCGACCTCTACCCCGGCGAGGTGATGGGGATCGTCGGGGAAAGCGGGTCGGGAAAATCGACTTTGCTGAACTGTGTCGCCGGTCATGTGACGCCAGACGCGGGTCAGGTCGTCTTTGACACGCGCACGGAGGGCCCACGCGATACCCTAATGATGTCAGAGCCGGAACGCCGGATGCTGTCGCGTACCGACTGGGCCTTTGTTCATCAGCATGCGCGCGACGGGCTGCGGATGGGGGTCAGCGCGGGCGGCAATGTCGGCGAGCGGTTGATGGCCGTGGGCGCGCGCCACTATGGCGATATACGCGGCAAGGCCACAGATTGGCTGAACCGGGTCGAGATCGACACCGACCGCGTCGACGACCGGCCCACGACGTTTTCGGGCGGGATGCAGCAGCGGTTGCAGATTGCCCGCAATCTGGTCACGGGGCCGCGGCTGGTGTTCATGGATGAACCCACCGGTGGCCTCGATGTCTCGGTCCAGGCGAGGCTGCTGGACCTGCTGCGCGGGTTGGTCCGGGATATGGGCCTGTCGGCGGTCATCGTGACCCATGACCTGGCCGTTGTCCGCCTGCTGGCCGACCGACTGATGGTGATGAAATCGGGCCGCGTGGTTGAGGCGGGCCTGACCGACCAGGTGGTGGGTGATCCCCCGCACGC
>CAYWND010000627.1:0-2070 GCA_964459085.1 uncultured Oceanibium sp.
CCGCGCCGGGGGCTTGAGCAACTCACCAGCCTGATTGGCAGCCGTTGCGTGGTCAGCGACCACGCTGTCACCCGGACCCTGCGACTGGTGAAATCAGAGGCCGAGATCGCCAAGATCAGCCACGCGGCCGGGATCGCGGACCGGGCCTTTGCGCGACTGGCCGAGGTAGAGGTTCTCGGGACGCCGTTGTCGCATATCTTCCGCCGATTTCAGATGCTGTGCCTGGACGAGGGCGCCGATTGGGTCCCCTATCTGGCCGGTGCCGCAGGCCGGGGCGGGTACGAGGATGTTATCTCTCCGGCCACGGACGATCCTGTGCAACCAGGCGATGTGCTGATGCTGGATACCGGGCTGGTCTGGGACGGATACTTCTGCGACTTCAACCGCAATTTCAGCATTGGCCCCCCGTCTGCGGCGGTGGCAGAGGCGCACGCCCTGCTGATCGCCGCGACGCGCGCTGCATACGATGTGGCGCGGCCTGGGGCGGTGGTGTCGGATCTGGTCGATGCCACGGCTTCTGTCCTGGGGGCGCGAACCGCACCCGGCCGTCTGGGCCACGGGCTGGGTCAACAACTGACGGAATGGCCCTCGCTGATTGCGGCGGATCGGACCCCGCTCGCGCCAGGCATGGTTCTGACGCTGGAGCCGTGTATTTCGATGCCTGACGGTAAGATCATGGTACACGAGGAAAACATCGTTGTTCGGGACGATGGTGCAGAGTTTCTGTCCACGCCCGAAGGGCCGGAGTTGCGCGTGCTATGATCGACCTCGACTACAGCCTGGATACCGCACGCGCACGGCAGTTGGGTCTGGTCGTGTTGCAATCCGACGAGTCGATAGAACGTGACATGTATCGGCTGATGCCCGACACGGCAGAGTTGCTGGTGACGCGGGTCCCGTCCGGCGCGCATGTCACCCCGGAAAGCCTGGCCGAGATGGAGGGGCATCTGGCCCAGGCTGCGGGTCTGTTCCCGCACGGCGCGCAGCTTGACGTGGTGGGCTATGGCTGCACCTCGGGCACAGCGCAGATCGGTGCGAACCGGGTTGCGGCGGCGGTCCGGCAGGGGGTGCCGACGCCTGAGGTCACGGAACCCGTCACCAGCGCGATCGCTGCCTGCGGCCTACTGGATGTACGCAGGCTAGGATTGATCAGCCCATATGTTCACAGCGTATCCCGCAGGCTGATAGACGTGTTCAGCCAATCGGGCCTAAGCGTCGATGCCTTCGCAAGCTTTAACCAAAGCGAGGAACAGCAGGTCGCGCGTATCTCGCAAGCTTCGGTCATTGCTGCCGCTCGCAAGGTCGCAGCCTCAGCGCAACTCGACGCACTGTTCATATCCTGCACCAACCTGCGCGTGTTGGATTGCATCGCGGCAATCGAGGCGGAAACGGGTCTGCCGGTGCTCAGCAGCAATCAGGTACTGGCCTGGCACATGCTGACCCTGGCGGGTATCCCGACACAGGGGTCTGTGCCGGGCGCCCTTGGGGCGCTGGGCTAGCTGCGGACGTCCGTCGCGAACCGGGCGGCATTTTCTTTCATTAACGCGGCCTCGTCTGCGGCGCCCCAGAACGCCGGTTGCGCCTTGGGGATTGTCAGGGCTTTCTGCACCGCGGGCCGGGCGTCCATCCGATCAAACCAGGCCCGCAGGTTGTCCAGACCTTCAACCGACACCCTGGCCCAAGGATAGGCGCGCGCCCAAGGATAGGTCGCCATGTCGGCGATGGAGTATGCGTCGCCTGCCAGCCACTCGCGATCCTTCAAGCGTAGGTCCAGCACTTCGAGCAGGCGGCGGGTTTCATCGACATAGCGTTTGATCGAGAACGGCTGGTCGTGGCCATTTGGCGCCGCGATGCGCTGGAAGTACATTGCCTGACCCATCATCGGGCCGACGCCGCCCATCTGAAACATCAGCCATTGCAGCGTCTCGGATCGTGCATTGGCCTCGGCCGGCAGGAACTTGCCGTACTTCTCGGCCAGGTACCACAGGATGGCGCCACTTTCGAAAACCGCGAAATCTCCATTCGCGCGGTCCACGATGGTCGGGATGCGGCCATTGGGATTCAGGCGGA
>CAYWND010000628.1:0-2068 GCA_964459085.1 uncultured Oceanibium sp.
CGGCCACGAGCATCTGCGGGTCAAGTTCCTGCGCGTGATCTGCGGCACCGAGGCGCCGCAGTCGGCGGATCTGACACTGACCGTGGGGGGCGAGGATCAGCAGGTCACGATGACGGGTGACGGGCCGGTGGATGCGGTGTTCAACGCGATCTCGAAGCTGTTCCCGCACGAGGCGACGCTGGCGCTCTATCAGGTGCATGCGGTGACCGAAGGAACCGATGCGCAGGCCACCGTGACCGTGCGGATGGAGGAGGGCGGCAAGATCGTGACCGGTCAGGCCAGCGATACCGACACCGTGGTGGCCAGCGCCAAGGCCTATGTGAACGCGCTGAACAAGCTGATTGTCAGGCGCGAGAAATCCGCCCCCGAAGAAATCGGCGTTGCATAGGTCAGGGCCAAGTCAGATTTGTGGCGGCGGTAACCCGGCAGGCGATCTTGCAGGCCCATTGTGCTGCTATGTTTGCCAGCGCCGCAGGAGTATTTGTCAGAGCAAAGAGGGCCCTTAACACGGTGTCAGGGCCCCTTTTGATTGTGCTTTGATGTCCTTTGGCGTCTGGCTGCCGCGCAGCCCAGCGTGGCCGAGCCCGATCACGTGGCCGGGTCCAGGCCGAGCGGCTGTTTCGCGGTGGCTTGTCCGAAGTGTCGCGCCTGCATATGCTGAGTTCGGTCGATGCCCCCGCGCGAGGTGCGTCGTGCGTTTGGTGGGGGACATGGGAGAGACTGCGCGCAGCATCATCGAGGATTTGCTGGACCGGACCGGGCGAGCAATGCTGACCGGGGATTTCGGCCTGGCGATGGAGTGCTTTGCCATCCCGTATCAGTTGGAGACGCTGGCTGGGCTGTGCCACATTGAAACTGCTGAGGAGTTTCGGACGCATTTCGACGAGATTGTTGCCTTCTACAGGGCCAACGGGGTGACGGACATGAACCGACGGTGCGTCATGGCCGAGCAGGTGGACGACAACACCATTACGACCCTATTCGAGACGCGCATGGTACAATTCACGACCATGCGTCTGCGTGAGCCTTTTTCGACCTACGCCGTTGTTCGGCGAATAAACGGTGCATGGCGGGTCAGTGAAGCCAGGTATCTGATCGACGATTGCGAAGACCACAATCGAGTCCTGCTTGCCGGCGGCACCGCATGCAATGGGACAGAACAAGGCGCTGCGGAAAAGGGCTAGTCAACGCCGCGTTGCCCTGGTCAGGAAGGGACCGACGCCCCGGCAGCGCCCACGTCAATCCGTTTCGCCCCTTTCCATGGTCCTGACCTGCGCGTATAACGCTATAAAAGGCCGGTAAACGGTAGTGGGCGCGTGCGTGCCCGTCAGGCAAGACAACAAAAGGTCAAGAAGCGGATGTTTGGGGCACTCTCGGGCTTGTTCTCGGCGGATATGGCAATTGATCTGGGCACCGCGAACACCCTGGTCTATGTCAAGGGCAAGGGGATCGTTCTGAACGAACCCTCGGTCGTGGCCTACCAGATCAAGGAAGGCAAGAAGACCGTTCTGGCGGTGGGCGAGGATGCCAAGCTGATGCTGGGACGCACGCCGGGCTCGATCCAGGCGATCCGGCCGATGCGCGACGGGGTGATCGCGGATTTCGACGTCGCCGAGGAAATGATCAAGTATTTCATCCGCAAGGTGCACAAGGGCGGCAACTGGGCCAAGCCCAAGGTGTTGGTCTGTGTGCCGCATGGCGCGACCCCGGTGGAAAAGCGCGCGATCCGGTCCAGCGTGGAACAGGCGGGCGCGCGCAAGGTTGGCCTGCTGGCAGAACCGATTGCAGCCGCGATCGGCGCGGGCATGCCGATCACCGATCCAACGGGATCAATGGTGGTCGATATCGGCGGCGGGACGACCGAAGTCGCGGTGCTGAGCCTGGGCGATATCGTCTACGCACGGTCGGTGCGCGTGGGCGGTGACCGCATGGACGAGGCGATCATCAGTTACCTGCGCCGCCAGCATAACCTGCTGGTCGGCGATTCGACGGCCGAGCGGATCAAGACCTCGATCGGAACCGCGCGGATGCCCGATGACGGGCGCGGGCAGGCGATGGAGATCCGGGG
>CAYWND010000629.1:0-2063 GCA_964459085.1 uncultured Oceanibium sp.
ACTCTTGCCCGTACTGCGCCAGCGCCTCGGCAACCTGCGGCGGGTCCTCGGGCATGAAGCCCACCGGGCCCAACTCGATCCCGGTGAACCCGGCCTCGGCGTTTTCGCGGATTACGTCGCGCCAGTCTGGATTGCGCGGGTCGCCCGCGAACTCGACGCCCCAGGAACAGGGGGCGTTGCCGATCTTGATGGTCATGTCGTCACGCTTTCATGTCAGAAACGCTGGTCCAGCCGCCCGAGGCGTGCGAGGCGCGGGCGGCGGCGATCACCTTGGACACCTCCAGCCCGTCCTGGAACGTTGGCCAAAGGTTTTCGCCCCGGTCGATGGCGGTCAGGAAATCCTTGGCCTCGATGATGATCTGGTCCTGATACCCGGTACCGTGCCCCGGCCCCTGGCAGAACGGCAGATAGTCGGGATGTTCCGGCCCGGTCAGGATCTTGCGAAACCCGCGCTGGGCCTCGGGCCCGTCCAAGCGATACAGCCACAGGGCATTCTGATCCTCTTGATCAAAGCGGATCGATCCCTTGGTGCCGTTGATCTCGTAGATATAGCCCATTTTGCGCCCGTTGGCCGTGCGCGAGGCAAATAGATGCCCCATCGCCCCGTTGGCGAACCGCACCAGCATCTGGCCCTGATCGTCGTTCGTCACCGGCTGGCCGTCGCGGGTCGGATAGACAGTCTCGATCTCGGCCATGACCTTGTCGACCGGGCCCATCAACGCCAGCGCGGCGTTGATGATATGCGGCGACAGATCCCCCATGCAGCCGTTCGCCTCGCCATGGCAGCGCCAGGTTGCGGGCGCGTCCGGATCGCCGTGGAAGTCTTCGGTATGCTCGCCCCGAAACCAGGTGATCCGGCCCAACTCGCCCTCGGCAATCAGCTTGCGCGCAAACTGCGAGGCCGGGGTGCGGATATAGTTGAAGCCGATCATGTTGATGCAGCCGGACGCTTGCGCCGCGTCGGCCATGGCCTTGGCATCCTCTATCGAGGCGCCCAGCGGCTTTTCGCAGAAAACCGGTTTGCCCAGCGCAAAGGCGGCCTCGGCAATGGCGCGGTGGGTCTGCTGGGGCGAAGCGATGACCACCGCCTCGACCTCGGGGTCCGCAACCAGCGCCTGCCAGTCCGGTGCGGCCTTGGCAAAGCCATAGGCTGCACGGTAGCGCTCGGACGACGTTGGCGAAGATCCCGCGATGGCCACAAGGCGCGGGCGCAAGGGTGTATTGAACACCGCGCCCACGGCCGAGTAGGCGACCGAGTGCGCCTTGCCCATGTATCCGCCCCCAACGATCCCGATGCCGATGTCCCGCATGACCGAAGCTCCCACAAAAGTCGATTGCAACCGGTTGCAAAACCGGTATCCTTGCCGCCATTCTAACGCAACCCGCAAACCGCTGCGTGGCCAAAGATTCTTCTGGGGAGATATGCATGAGCCGGGTGCGCGATGGCATCGCCGAACAGAACTTTATCGTGGTGGGGCGGGTCGGCATCGACTTTTGCATCGACCCGCCGGGCACCAGAACCGAACGCGCCGAAACCGCGACCGTATCAATGGGCGGATCGTCGGCCAACATCGCCGCCGGTCTGGTCAAGCTGGGCAGCCGCGCGGCGCTGGCCACCTGCGTGTCGGATGACAGCGTCGGCCGGTACTGCCTGAACCAGTTGGACCACTACAGCGTCGCGCGCGACCACGTTCGGTCGGTGGGGGGCGAGGCGCGTAACTCGCTGGCCGTCTACGAAAGCACGATCGAGGATCATCAGACGGTGATCTACCGCAACGGTGCTGCAGATTTCGAGTGGTCGCTGGCAGATGCCGAGGCGGTGGATTACAGCGCCTACGGGGCCTTGATCACCGCCGGGACGGTGTTCGCGGCGGAACCGTCCCGGTCGGCGGCGTTTCGCGCGTTCGAACTGGCGCGGGACGCGGGGTTGCCGGTGATATTTGACGTGGACTACCGCCCCTATTCCTGGCCCTCGGGCCAGGTTGCGGCGGATGTCCTGTCGCGCGCAGGCGCGATGGCGGATGTGATCGTCGGCAATGACGAGGAATTCGGGTTCATGGCCG
>CAYWND010000630.1:0-2059 GCA_964459085.1 uncultured Oceanibium sp.
TCCTGCTCACCGTGGGCGTGAGCGCAGGCGCGACCCTGCGCACCTGCTTCCACGTCGGGGCGGCGAGCGGCGTTGCGCCCCTTGGTCTTGACCAGCATGATCAGCCCCGACACGATGTTCATCGACGCGATCAGCACCAGGATCGACAGGATGACGAACATGATGTTGTCTTCCATCTCCAGCGCCCGCAGAAAGCCCTGCCAGATCTCGCGCCAGGTCTGGGTATAGACCGGCACGCCCGCGCCCTCCAGAATGGCGGGCACAACCTGGTCCACGGCTTCGGCATCCTCGACAAACACCTCCAGCGCATCCGCCACGCCCTCGCGGTTGAAATAGCTCTGCGCCTCGGTAAACGGCATGTAAATGCGCGTCCGGTCGATGTCGTAGCGGCCGACCTTGAAGATGTAGACCACCTCGTAGACGTTGATCCGAGGCGTTGTGCCAAACGGCCCCTGCACCCCGTCGGGCGAGATCAGGGTAATCGCGTCGCCCACGCCCAGGCCCAGCTGTCGCGCAACACCGTCGCCGATGGCGACGCCTTCGTCGTAGCGGTCCAGATCCCCGAACGCGGCCTCGGGCGTGTTGACCAGGGGGATCGTTTCCAGATCCGCGCGCCGCTCGCCAAACACCTGCACGCCCGTGTTACGCCCGTTGGCGCTGGCCATGACCTGGCCGGTGATCACAGGCGCCGAGCGCACGACCCCCGGCACTGCCGCAACGGCGGCACTGACCGTATCATAGTCGCGCAACCCGCGCTCGACCGGGCCCTCGCCCACCCGCTGAGGGATGGCAAAGACGCTGACATGCGCATTGGCGCCGACGATGGTCCCCACGAATTCCGTGCGAAAGCCCGACCGCACCGCCAGCGTGGCAATCAGCGCAAACACCGCCAGCGAGACCCCGATCAGCGAGATCACCGACATCACGCTGACCCCACCCTCGCGTCGCCGGGCGCGCAGATATCGCCACGCGATCATCCACTCAAAGGTTGCAAACGGCGCTGTCCGACCGCTCATGGCACCTCCGTGGTCCGTAGGGTGGGTGTACTCCACCCACCCTTACGGGGCCGGGGTGGGTGAGATACACCCACCCTACAAACAATGCCCCCGCGCCGCATCACAGCCCCGCGAAAATCTGCCCGCAGCGGTCCAGCGCCGCCGCCGGGCTCATCTCTTCGCTCTCGCCCGTGCGGCGCGAGGTCAGCTCGACCACCCCGTTCTTCAGGCCCCGCGGCCCCACGGTGATCCGCCATGGGCAGCCCACCAGATCCATGGTTGCGAACTTGGCACCCGCCCGCTCTTCGCGGTCGTCATAAAGCGGATCGCACCCCCGCGCCTGCAACCCGGCATAAAGCGCCTCGCACGCCGCATCGGCCTCGCCATCGCCTTGCTTGAGGTTGACCAGCCCGACCCGGAAAGGGGCCACCGCCTCGGGCCAGATGATGCCGTTGTCGTCATGGAACGCCTCGATGATCGCCCCCACCAGACGGCTGACCCCGATCCCGTGCGAGCCCATATGCACCGGTACGCGGTTGCCATCCGGGTCGCTGACCATAGCGCCCATGGCTTCGGAATACTTGGTCCCAAAGTAGAAGATCTGCCCCACCTCGATGCCCCGCGCCGCGCGTTGCCGGTCCGAGGGCACCTGCGCGAATGCATCCGCATCATGAGTCTCGTCCGTGCGCGCATAGAGCGACGTGAACTCTTCCAGCACCGCCTGGCACTGCGCATGATCGTGATAGTCGATCTCGCGCTCACCCAGCCGGATGTCGGTTACGGCCGCGTCATAGAACACCTCGGACTCGCCTGTCTCGGCCAGCACCAGAAACTCGTGAGTATCATCGCCACCGATGGGCCCGCTGTCCGCCCGCATCGGGATCGCCTGCAACCCCATCCGCTCGTAGGTGCGGATGTACGTGACCAGATGCCGGTTATAGGCATGCAGCGCATCGTCCTTGGTCAGGTCGAAGTTGTAGCCGTCCTTCATAAAGAACTCGCGCCCGCGCATGACGCCGAACCGCGGCCGAATCTCGTCCCGGAACTTCCACTGGATGTGATAC
>CAYWND010000631.1:0-2059 GCA_964459085.1 uncultured Oceanibium sp.
GTTGTTCCGGTCGGTCGACATGCTGATGGTGGATGACGTGCAGTTCATCGCGGGCAAGAACTCGACCCAGGAGGAGTTCTTTCACACCTTCAACGCGCTGGTGGATCAGAACAAGCAGATCGTGATCTCGGCCGATCGTGCCCCGGGCGAAATCAGCGGGCTGGAGGAACGGATCCGGTCGCGCCTGCAATGCGGGCTGGTCGTGGATCTGCACCCCACGGACTATGAATTGCGACTGGGAATTTTGCAGACCAAGGCCGAGGTTCAGGCCGAACTGCATCCCGGCGTCGAGTTCGAGCCGCGGGTGCTGGAGTTCCTGGCGCATCGGATCAGTTCCAACGTGCGCGTTCTGGAAGGGGCACTGACGCGCCTGTTCGCCTTTGCCTCGCTGGTTGGGCGCCGCATCGATATGGACATGGCGCAGGAATGCCTGGCCGATGTGCTGCGGGCTTCGGAGCGCAAGGTGACGGTCGAAGAGATCATTCGGCAGGTCGCGGATCACTACAACATCCGCATGTCCGATCTGCTGGGACCGCGCCGTGCGCGCGCGGTCAGCCGCCCGCGTCAGGTCGCGATGTTTCTGTCAAAGCACCTGACCTCGAAATCCCTGCCCGAGATCGGGCGGCGGTTTGGCGGGCGGGACCACACCACGGTGATCCACGCGGTGCGCAAGATCGAGGAGTTGCGGGCGATCGACAGCCAGATCAGTGACGAGGTCGAGATGTTGCGCCGGATGCTGGAAGCCTGACCCGCACCACATCGAAACAATCCGCGCGGCCCCATTGCGGGCCGCGCTTTTCGTTTGATCAATCGTGTGATTTAAGTACTTTCAACTTCCCCAAGGGGCGAATTTGCAGGGACAGGGCAGATGAAAGTCAGCATTGAACGGGCCGCGCTGCTGAAGGCGATGAGCCGCGCACAATCGGTGGTCGAACGGCGCACCACGATCCCCATCCTGGCCAATGTGCTGATAGAGGCCGAGGGCGAGCAAATCTCGTTCCGTGCGACCGATCTGGATATCGAGGTGGTCGACAAGTCGCCCGCGATGGTGCTGCAGGCCGGGGCCACGACGGTGGGTGCGCATATGCTGCACGAGATCGTGCGCAAGCTGCCTGACGGGGCCATGGTCGAGTTGCACGCCGATGCCGAGGCCGGGCGCCTGTCGGTCAAGGCGGGCCGCGCATCGTTCTCGCTGGCGACCCTGCCGCGCGAGGATTTCCCCGTGATGGCCAGCACCGAATACGATTGTAATTTCGCCGCCGATGCGCCGGTGTTGCGGCGGCTGTTCGACAAATCCAAATTCGCGATCTCGACCGAGGAAACGCGGTATTACCTGAACGGCGTCTACATGCATGCCGCCGATGGGGCCGAGGGGCGCGTGCTGCGCTGTGTGGCCACCGACGGGCACCGGCTGGCACGGATCGACGCGGCGCTGCCGCAGGGCGCGGACAACCTGCCCGGGGTGATCGTGCCGCGCAAGACGGTGTTCGAATTGCGCAAGCTGCTCGATGACGATGATACACAGATTGCGGTGTCGGTCAGCGAGACCAAGGTGCGGTTCGCCACGCCCGAGGTGATGCTGACGTCGAAGGTGATCGATGGATCGTTCCCGGACTATGCGCGGGTGATCCCGCAGGCAAACTCCAAGCGGATGGAGGTCGATGCGACCGAGTTCAAACGGGCTGTGGACCTGGTGTCGACGGTCAGTTCGGAACGCTCGCGCGCGGTCAAGCTGAGCATTGACGAGGATCGGTTGGTCCTGTCCGTGAACGCCCCTGACAGCGGCGCTGCCGAAGAGGAACTGGCCGTGGCCTATGGCGACGACGCGCTGGAGATCGGGTTCAACGCCAAGTACCTGCAGGAGATTGCGGACCAGGTGGACCGCGAGAACGCGGTGTTCCTGTTCAATTCGGGCGGGGATCCGACGCCGATGCGCGAGGGCAATGATGAAACGGCGGTTTATGTCGTGATGCCCATGCGTGTGTGAAGTTTTTTCGGTAGCCTCCCCCCGCCCCATCCTCCCCACCCAACCACCGATTATCCACCCGGTACCATCGGT
>CAYWND010000632.1:0-2035 GCA_964459085.1 uncultured Oceanibium sp.
GGTATCCCGGTCCGCGGTCGGTCCGTAGTTGGCCGCATCTATCCTGGCGATCAGCTCTCGCTGGCGAATCCAATGCAGATCCATCCATTGCCGCGACTGATGGACAGCGCCGGTCTCAAGTGCCGCGCGCGTTTCACCGAAAGGAATAGCCACAGGATTGGCGCCCGGGAACGCCAAGATGTCGCGATCGCGTCCTGGCGCGCGCAGGTTCAGTCCCTGCAAGTTATCCAACGACAATACCTCGGACTGGGATGCCAATCCATATTGCCGACCGCCCAGAAAGCCTAGGATCCTGATATTCGCTCCGGCCTCAGCGCTTTCCACCAAAGCGTCAAAATACGGCCCCTCCATGGCCGCGGCCCAGTGCCTGCGATTGTTGAAGACAAACGGCACCGACAGGACGCGCGCGGCGGGCACCACAGACTCCAGTCCAAAGGACGAAACCACCGCAATCTCGAATTGACCACTGGAAACCCCGACAGGCGCGTCCGGCCCGGACGCCAACGCGCCACCGGTGAAAACCTCGACCGAAACCTGATCCGCCGTTCAGCTGTTCATACTCTCCGCAAAGACCTGCGGCGCCAGAGCGCCGGGGGTTTCTAGGGACAAATGACAAGAGGCCTTCAGTGTCTGCGCCACAGCGCCCAGGCCAAAGCAAACCGCCAAAACGTTTCCAGAAAAAGGGAAAGCCGCTTCATCGCTCATATGCACCCGTTGCCAATGACCACCCGTAAGGCACACCGGCGGATTCGAGTAAAGACGTTAGAGCGCTCACACTTCCATTTTTGGTGTTTCTTTTAATATCAATAGGTTAAGCCATTGCTCAACCTTGAGCAGCTCACGGTCTGACAGCCCCCTGTCCATCGACCAGGTATTTGAAGCTGGTCAATTGCTCGGCCCCCACCGGGCCCCGGGCATGGATTTTGCCGGTCGCAATCCCGATCTCGGCCCCCATCCCGAACTCGCCGCCATCCGCAAACTGGGTCGAGGCATTGCGCATCAGGATCGCACTGTCGAGCCCGGCAAAGAACGCCTCGGCCGCCGCATCGTCAGCGGTGATGATGGCGTCCGTATGCCCCGACCCGAAGGTCCGGATATGATCCATGGCCTCGTCGATGCCTGATACCGTCTTGGCCGCGATGATCATGTCCAGAAACTCGTGGCCCCAGTCTGACACCGTCGCGGCCACTGTCCCCTGGGTCTGCAGGTCCTGATCTGCCCGCACCTCGACACCGGCGGCCAGCAGATCGTCGATGAAGGCCGCACCATGGGCTTCCAGAAACGCGCGATCGACCAGCAGACACTCGGCCGCCCCGCAGATCCCCGTCCGCCGGGTCTTGGCGTTCACGATGACCTCGCGCGCGATCTCGGGGTCCGCCGCGCGATCGACATAGATGTGAACGATCCCCTCCAGATGGGCGAACACCGGCACCCGCGCGTCCGACTGAACCCGCCCGACCAGACCCTTGCCGCCGCGCGGCACGATCACGTCGATGTGGTCGGTCATCGTCAGCATCTCGCCCACCGCCGCACGGTCACGGGTCGGGACCAGCTGGATCGCCGCCTCGGGCAGCCCCGCCGACCGCAGCCCCTCCAGCATCGCGGCATGGATCGCGCGCGACGAGTTGAACCCCTCTGATCCGCCACGCAGGATCGCCGCATTCCCCGCCTTCAGGCACAGACCGCCAGCATCCGCCGTCACGTTGGGACGGCTTTCATAGATCACACCGATCACCCCCAGCGGGGTCGAGATCCTGCGGATGTGCAAACCGTTCGGCCGGTCCCATTCGGCCAGTACCCTGCCCACGGGATCGGGCTGGGCCGCGACAGACCGCAGGCCGTCGGCGATGCCCGCGATCCGCCCGTCATCCAGCATGAGCCGGTCCAGCATCGCCGCACTCAAGCCCTTGTCGCGGCCGTAATCCATGTCCAGCGCATTGGCCTCGCGTATCGCCGACGTCGTATCCATCACGGCCTGCGCCGCCACCGTCAGCGCCCCCGCCCTGCTGTCCGCATCTGCTTGTGCCACGACCCG
>CAYWND010000633.1:0-2021 GCA_964459085.1 uncultured Oceanibium sp.
CCCCTGTCTGGGAACAGTTCGAAGGTGACGTGGGCGCGGACAACATCGCCGCCGCACAGCAGTTCAACCTGTCGAACTGATGATCTTTGCCCAACGCGCCCAAGCGCGTTGGGCATGCCGCCCCCCGGCCCCGCCCCGCCACCCAACCACCGATTTCATCGGATGGATACTCGGTGGTTGGGTGGCGAGGTGGGGCCGGGGGCCGGCGCCTTAGAACAAATTTCGGGGGACGCGATGTCAGCGCACGGCAAGTACGAGCCCGCGACGCCTTTGGGGCGTTTCGTCAACACGTTCGAAGAAACGGCGATTGCGGTGATCCTGGGGGCAATGACCCTGATCACCTTCGTCAACGTGGTGCTGCGCTACGGCTTCAACTCCAGCCTGATCTGGGGGTTGGAGGCAACCAGCTTCCTGTTTGCCTGGCTGGTTCTTTTGGGGGTCAGTTACTGCGTCAAGGTCACTGCGCATCTGGGCGTTGACGCGCTGATCAACGTCCTGAGCGCGGGCGGCAAAAAGGTCATGGCGATCCTGGCCGGGATCGCATGCCTGGCCTATGCGTTTCTGTTGCTCAAGGGGTCATGGGACTACTGGGCCAATTTCGTGAATCTTCCGCAGACCACAGGCCGCTGGTTCCCGCTGGGGTTTGAAGAGCCCGGGTTCCTGGTCAAATCCTGGTACGAGACCAACGACATCCCGATGCCCGAGTTCCTGCGCTTTTTCGAAGGCTGGCTGAACGAGGGCGAGGAATACGAAAAGATGCCCCGGTTCATGCCCTACACCATCCTGCCCATCGCCTCGGCGCTGCTGCTGTTCCGGTTCGGCCAGGCGTTTGTGCGCGTGCTCAAGGGGCGGCAGGAAAGTTTCATCGTCAGCCACGAGGCCGAAGACGCCATCGAAGAGCTGGAAGCCGCACGCGCGGACAAGGGGTAGTCGAGCCATGGAAGTTGCCGTTCTTTTCCTGATGGTCATCGGCTTTCTGATGATCGGGGTGCCCATCGCGATATCGCTGGGCCTCAGTTCGATGATCTTTCTGCTGGTGCTGAGTGATACCTCGCTGGCCTCGATTGCGCAGACGCTGTTTCAGGCAATGGCGGGACATTACACGCTGCTTGCGATCCCGTTCTTCATCCTTGCGTCCAGTTTCATGTCCACGGGTGGCGTGGCGCGACGGATCATCGATTTCTCGATTGCCTGCGTCGGTCATTTCCCCGGCGGCCTGGCAATCGCGGGGGTCTTTGCCTGTATGCTGTTCGCGGCCCTGTCCGGGTCCAGCCCGGCGACTGTCGTGGCCATCGGATCCATCGTGATTGCGGGCATGCAGAAGGTGGGCTATTCCAAGGAATTCGCCGCAGGCGTCATCTGTAACGCAGGCACCCTGGGCATCCTGATCCCGCCCTCGATCGTCATGGTGGTCTATGCGGCCGCAACGGACGTGTCGGTGGGCCGAATGTTCCTGGCCGGTGTGATCCCGGGCCTGATGGCGGGCCTGATGCTGATGATCGCGATCTATGGCTACGCACGCTATGCAAACCTGCCGAAAGGCGAATGGAAGGGTTGGGGCGAGATCCTGGATACAGGATCCAAGGCCGGATGGGGCTTGTTTCTGATCGTCATCATCCTGGGCGGCATTTATGGCGGCATCTTCACACCGACCGAGGCGGCGGCGGTTGCGGCCGTCTACGCCTTCCTGATCGCCAGTTTCGTCTATCGCGACATGGGGCCGCTGAAACCGGTCGAGGGCGACAGCACCGGCACACCCCTGCCGCTGTACAAGAAACCCTATGCGCTGATCACGGCCTGGGTGCACCCGGACACGCGCGATACGCTCTTCGAGGCGGGCAAGCTGACCGTCACGCTGCTTTTCATCATCGCCAACGCCCTGATCCTGAAGCATGTTCTGACCGACGAGCAGATCCCCCAGCAGATTGCCGGTGCGATGCTGGATGCGGGCTTTGGCCCGGTGATGTTCCTGGTGATCGTCAACGTGATCCTGCTGATCGGCGGGCAGTTCATGGAACCCT
>CAYWND010000634.1:0-2020 GCA_964459085.1 uncultured Oceanibium sp.
GGGTTTGGCATCCGGCAGGGGTGTTTCGACGGTGTGCAGCCGCGCCATCACCCGCTCGACATTCCCGTCCAGAACCACCGCGCGCCGATCAAAGGCAATCGCCGCGATCGCCGCCGCCGTATAGGGGCCGATACCGGGCAGCTTCAGCAGCGCCGCCTCGGTGTCGGGGAACTGCCCATCATGATCCGCCGCGACTTCACGGGCACATTTCAGCAGATTACGGGCCCGGGCATAGTATCCCAGCCCCGCCCAGGCGGCCATGACATCCCCATCCTCGGCCGCCGCCAACGCGGCGACCGTAGGCCATCGTTCGGTGAAATGCTCGAAATAGGGAATAACCGCCGGAACCGTTGTTTGCTGCAACATCACCTCGGACAACCAGACCCGATAGGGGTCCGGACGGACCCCATCCGCCCGCGCCGCTGGCCCGACCCGCCATGGCATCTGGCGGGCGTGCGCATCGTACCATTTCAGCAGATCTTGGGGTGCAGGACGCTCACGCAACTGTTATGACTTTCCAATGATTGGGTGCAGATCGACCGCCCCAGGACCTGTAATCTGCGACCAGACCAGACCGAGGCAAGAGCGGATGCGCAACAAGACCACATACCTGTGGCAGATCTCCAAGAAAAACCACGCGCGCGGGTTCGAACACACGGGCGGTGTGCTGTCAAAGGCCGTGCGCGCGGTGTCGAGCACCCGGGGTTTTGCCGAATCGCGGCTGCTGACCCGGTGGTCCGAGATCTGTGGCCCGGACATCGCCCGCATCGCTCAGCCGGTAAAGGTGACGTATACCCGCGGCGCGATGGGGGCGACGCTGATCGTGACCTGCGATGGTGCCCGCGCGGCCGAGGTGCAGATGCAGTCCGAGACGATTCGCACCCGCGTGAATGCCTGCTATGGCTACAACGCCATATCCCGCGTCCGCATATCGCAGACGGATAGCCATGGATTTGCCGAGGCACAGGACCAATATAGAACAAAGGATCCGGCCCCCGTTGCCGTCCCGCCCGAGGTTCGGGACAGGGCGCAAAAGGATGTGTCGGGAATTGACGATGCCGGTTTGCGGCACGCGCTCAGGGCACTTGGCGAAAACATCCTGACCCGCCGGGCAGGGCATGATTGAGGAACCGACGATGATCGAAACGACACTGACACGGCGCGGCCTGATCCGCACGGGTATGGCAACCGGCCTGGTTGTGGGCGCAATGCCTGCATGGGCGCAGGACGACCCCCGCGAGGTTGTGGAGATGGTGATGGGGGAAGACGACGCGCCGGTGACGGTGGTCGAATATGCCTCGCTGACCTGCCCCCACTGCGCCAGTTTCCACAAGCAGGCCTTCGGCAAGCTCAAGACCAACTACATCGAAAC
The DNA here is from genome assembly GCA_964459085.1 of uncultured Oceanibium sp. Taxonomy (GTDB): domain Bacteria; phylum Pseudomonadota; class Alphaproteobacteria; order Rhodobacterales; family Rhodobacteraceae; genus Halovulum. The sequence goes on from CAYWND010000634.1 coordinate 1,373, forward strand.
CGGCAAGGTGCGGTTTATCCACCGCGACGTCTATTTCGACCGCTATGGCCTGTGGGGCTCGATGATCGCCCGGTGCGGTGGACGCGAAAAGTTTTTCGGGGTCATCGATATCCTGTACAACAAGCAGGCCGAATGGTCGCGGCAGGAAAATCCGCAAAACGCCATTGCCGCCATTTTCGCCATCGGCCGTCAGGCGGGGATGACGGATGAACAGATGACGGAATGCACCCAGGATTCGGCCTGGGCCGAGGCGCTGGTCGCCGAATACCAGAAGAACGCCGCAGCGGATGACGTCACCGGCACACCCAGCTTTGTCATCAACGGCGAAAAACACGGCAACATGAGCTACGAGAGTCTCTCGCAGATCCTGGATCAGGAACTGGGCAGCTAGCCGGCATCATCCGACCCTTTCAGCCCCGATCCTACCCGCTCGGGGCTGGCCCGAACAGCTGATCCAGCGCGGCATCCAGCGGCGCGGGATCATCGATCTGCAGGCGCACCGGAAAGGCCAGAACCTTGGGCCTGACGTCCGGCGGCAGGCGCACCGCATCCTTTTCGGTGGTCACCGGCTGAGCGCCCAGGCGCCGCGCCTCGGAAAGCAGGCGATCCAGGCTCGCGCGCGGGTACACCGCGTGATCTGCAAAGGCG
>CAYWND010000635.1:0-2018 GCA_964459085.1 uncultured Oceanibium sp.
AGACGGGGCATGCGGGTGCAACCGCCCCGGTGCTGATCGTGACCCACGCCTGCGCCCGCGCCAACCTGGATGCGGCACTGGAAGAGATCGGCAAACTCGACGCCAGCCACGCGAAGCCTGTGGCCTATCGTATTGAATTATAGTCATATTCAAATGACTGAATTATCACAACATTCCGCCTTCTTTGTTGAGATGATGGTTAATCTTTGTTAATGTTACCTACGTAACAAGTTCGTTATGGGGGATTTTGATATGAGACTAAGGGGACTTATCCCTATTGCAGCAGCTGGATTTCTGGCGGTTGCGGGTGGTGCGCAAGCCGCGCTCACCGAATTCCAGAGCTTCACCGGCAATGTCGCGATGTCGACCGATGGCTGGGGCGGCTCTGACGGAAGTGGCGTGATCAGTGCCAGGGCACCTGATGGGTCGTCCGTTGTCGCAGCGTATCTATATTCGGCTACGCGGTTTCTGACACCAGATGTCGTCGCAGCGACGCCAACAGATATCATGTTGAACGGAAGCTCGGTTACGACATCGTTTTTGTCCAAGAACAACCTGGACAACTGCTGTGGCGGTGTGATCACCACATTCCGCGCCGATGTGACGAGCATCGTCAAACCTGTCATCGACGCGGGTGGTGGCCCTGTCTTCGACTTCAACATCTCGGAAGGTACCGACAACAGTAGATTGGATGGCCATGCTCTGGTTGTCGTCTACGAGAACCCTGCACTCCCTGATGCGTCTGTCGGCATCCTTGACGGGTTTGCATCAGTCGGTGGCGATTCGACATCGATCAACTTCGCGGAAGCGCTTGACGTAAGCGACCCCGATTTCTTCGCAGAGATGGTCCTGGGAATTAACTTCTCGGCCAGCGGGCAAAGCTCGAATGTCTCGGTCAACGGTAACCTGCTGACCACCAACGCGGGCGACTTTGATGACGGCGAAAATGCTGCCAATGGCTCCCTTATTACCGTTGGCAGCTTTGACGACCCGTTCTCGCCGATGAACCCTACGTATGCTCAAGATACCGAGCGCTATGATCTTGCCGCGAGCGGTTTCCTGGTTGATGGCGATACAACGATATCGATCGATACAAACAACCCGTCGAACGATGACAACATCTTCTTGGCCGCTTTCTACGTGAAGGGCGAGGCAGGTTTCAACGAACCGCCCCCCAGCAACAATGTCATCCCGATCCCGGCGACTGCCTGGCTGATGGGTGCGTCGATGTTGGGCCTGGGCTGGGTCGGGCGCCGCAAGCGCCGCTGACTAAATAGTCGAAAGAATGATTGAGTGTATCCCCTTCCCGGGGGTACACTTTTTTTAATGAGGGAGGATCCATGGTCCGTTCGATACTTGCCTTTGGTCTAATTTGTTTCACAGCTGTTGGGGTCTTACTCTCGGCGAACAAAGCGCATGCGCAAGAACGTGTAGGCGTTTGGGAGTTGACTTGCGATAGTGGCCTCTGCCAAGCGTTCATCAACGTCAAAGACCCCAAGGCTGACAAAGTCCTACTTACTTGGTCAATCTTCTATACCGAAGCGCAAGACACCTATTCCATGATTGTGCGAACTCCAGTTCGCGTAGCACTTCGACCCGGTGTGCGCGTTTGGTTGAAGGACCAGGATTTCGCGGACATACCCTACCAGGTGTGTGACGGGGCGGGCTGCGAGGCTGTGGCGGTGTTGAGCAGCAGGATCCGCAATGGACTGAGCGCCAAAGAGAAGACGAACTTGGCATTCATACGATACGGCTCGGCTGAACCAGACATATATGAAGTGCCAATAACAGGATTTGGCGAGGCCCTTGCCAGCCTCAAGACGCTCAAATAACTGCGCGCCTGATTTACCGCACGAGGCAAACGTGCTGATGCGTCGGGAACGAAGTCCCGACGCGATAGCGCTGCGACGAACAGTCAGCGGGTTGGCGAGCAGGCCGCCGAAATCCGCGTGTGCTCACACTGCTGGAATCTGCATAGTGTTTGATTTCAATCACTTAGATGCCTGCTCAACCTTGAG
>CAYWND010000636.1:0-2017 GCA_964459085.1 uncultured Oceanibium sp.
CTTGGGATTGCCCAGCATCTCGCGCGTCTCGGCCTCTTCGACCTCTTCGCCATAGCGCAACACCTTGATCGTGTCAGCCATCTGCGCCACGACGGCAAGGTCATGGGTGATATAGATCGCTGCCGTATTGAACTGCTCGACGATCTCGCGCATCGACATCAGCACATCGACCTGCGTGGTCACATCCAGTGCGGTTGTGGGTTCATCAAAGATGATCAGGTCGGGCCGCGCCGACATCGCCATGGCCGTCATGACCCGCTGCAACTGACCGCCCGAGACCTGGTGCGGATACCGAAACCCGATCTGGTCGGGATTGGGCAATGTCAGCGACCGGTATAGCTCGACCGCATCGTCCTTGGCATCCCTTTCGGGTCGGACCCCGTGACCGACCGTCGCCTCGACGGTCTGGTCGATCAGCCGGTGCGCGGGGTTGAACGACGCGGCCGCAGACTGCGCCACATAGGCGATCCGTGACCCCCAAAGAGCCTGCTTCTCGGCCTCTTTCATCGTGTGCAAGTTCATGCCATCGAATACGATTGTGCCGCCCACCAGCTTGCAGCCCGGTTGGGTATAGCCCATCGCTGCCTTGCCCAGCGTCGACTTTCCCGCGCCGGACTCGCCAATCAGACCCAGCACTTCGCCCCGGTGAAGGGTCAGATCGCAGCCCTCTATGATCTCGTGCCAGCGCTCGTCCGAGAACCCGTCGATGCGGATATCCCGCATCTCGAGCAGCAGATCCCCCTTGGCGCCCCGCGCCCCGCTTGCGTTTTCGGTGCTCATTCTTTCAGGCCACTCGTTTTGTGCAGGAACCAATCGACGACGAAGTTGACCGCCACTGTCAGCAAGGCGATCGCGCCTGCGGGCAGCAGTGGCGTGATTGCCGCGGTCATGTCATATTGGGCGAACTGGATCAGCGATGCGTTGTCACGAACCATCGATCCCCAGTCCGCAGTAGGCGGCTGAATGCCCAGCCCCAGGAACGACAGCGCTGCGATGGTCAGGAACACAAAACTGAAGCGCAGGCCGAACTCGGCCACCAGTGGTGGGGTGATGTTGGGCAGGATCTCGCGCCGCATGATCCAGCCCAGTCCCTCGCCCCGCAGGCGCGCGGCCTCGACATAGTCCATGACCACCACGTTGACCGCCACCGCACGCGTCAGGCGGAACACACGCGTGCTGTCCAGAACTGCGATGATGATGATCAGGCTGGTGATGGTCGAGCCAAAGATCGACAGCAGCATCAGCGCGAAGATCAGCGCCGGGATCGCCATCAGGATATCCACCGCGCGGCTGAGCAACTGGTCCAGCCATGACCGATTGATCGCGGCCACCAGCCCCAGTCCCCCGCCGATCAGGAACGACAGAAGGGTCGTCGCCAAGGCGATCCCCATCGTGTTGCGTGCGCCATAGATCAGCCGTGACAGGACATCACGCCCGATCTGATCGGTCCCAAAGGTATGCTCGCCACCCCAGGGCGCGTAGGGCGTTGGGAACACCTCGGCCTCGCCATAGGGTGCCAGCAGCGGCGCGAAGATCGCGACGAAGAAATAGCATGCGATCACGATCATGCCGAACCAGGCCGACAGCGGCGCCTTCTTCAGATCGATCCACATCCGCTCCCACCGGGTGCGGCGTTGGCGAACCATGCCCACCTCGGCGGCGGCGGAGTATCCTTGTTCTTGCTCGGCCATGGCTTACCTCGGATGCAGCAGGCGCGGATTGGTCACGATGCCAATGATGTCCGCGATGAGGTTCAACAGGATGTAGGTCGCTGCAAAGATCAGCGCACAGGCCTGCACGACTGGAATATCTCGCGTGGTCACAGCGTCGACCATCAACTGGCCGATACCGGGATAGACGAACACCACCTCGACCACGACCACGCCAACGACCAGATAGGCCAGGTTGAACGCGATCACGGTGGCGATCGGCGCCCAGGCGTTGGGCAATGCATGCTTGATGATGATCTGGCTTTGCGAAACGCCCTTCAGCCGCGCCATTTCGATATAGGGCGACG
>CAYWND010000637.1:0-1998 GCA_964459085.1 uncultured Oceanibium sp.
CCCTTCGGCCTCGACGCCCCGGACCCGACCTTCTGGGACAAGGGCCTGTCGATGATCTCGGGCTTCATTGACGAGCTCGAGGCGATGGACTGATCCCGGCGCGGGCCCTGCAAATTCGGGCCCGCACTCACACCCCGGCTCAATCCAACGGCACCTGGGTCCCCAGCGCGACAAAGCCGTGATCGCCGATCGGCACGCCCAGGCTCAGCCCCAGTTGGGGATCAGCGCTCGAACACGCGCTCAGCGCCACGGCCAGGGCCAGCGTCAAAAGCTTCAAAATCACGGTGCGGGTCATGGCGGTGTCCTTTCCAATTGCCAGATGGTCCGCCAATGGGTCGCGACACCAACCACCTGGGTTCAATCAAATCCCGCACCGCCTCTGACCCGGACCCCAGTTCCGCAGACCACCCCCCCAAACCTTCTTTGTGTCCACAAATACTCCCGCCGGAGGCGCGCGCCGGGGCCCCGCCCCGGTGCGCAAACCACGTCCCCCGGCAGCCGGGGCAGCGCCCCGGGTGCCGGGGGACTACTCCGCGGGCGACCCCGCAGCCGCGTAAATCATGTCGATCATCCGCTGGTTCCCGCGTGAAAACTCCAGCGGGCAGGCAAACTCCGCCCCATCCAGCACAGCGGCATGAAACGCCTCGGCCTGCAAGCGGTACTGGTCGACCTCGACGAACCGTTCGCGCGTCACCACATCGCCGCGCCGCAGGCTGATCACCGGATCGCCATAGATCTGGGCATTGAACGGCGCCTCGACCGTCAGCACCCCCTCGGTGCCGTGAAACGCCATCGTCTGGCGCAACGCCATCCGCATCGAGACATAGAAATCCAGCTCGAACCCCTCGAATTCCGCCCAGACCCGCGCGGTGGCATCAATACCGCGATCCCAGTCGATCTTCGCCTGCACCGATACCGGCTCTTGTCCGGTGACGAACCGCGTGGTCACCGACGGATAGACCCCGATGTCGCGCAGCGCGCCCCCACCCAGGCTGGCATCGTTGCGCAGGTTCGCCGCATCATCGTTGAAGAACGAGAACGCCCCTTGTACCTGCCTCAGCTCTCCCACAGCGCCCTCGGCCAGCAACGCGCGCACCCGTCCCCATTGCGGATGATGGGTGACCATGAACGCCTCGGCCGCAACCAGCCCGGTCTGATCGCGCAGCGCGATCAACCCGTCGATCTGGTCGGCCTGCAACGCGATCGGCTTTTCGCACAACACATGCTTGCCCGCCCGCAACGCGCGTTCGGTCCAGGGCACATGATCGCCGTTCGGCAACGGGATATAGACCGCGTCAATCAGATCACTCGCCAGCATCGCGTCATAGTCATCGAAAATCGCCACCTCGCCATATGGCGCCGCCAGCGCCTCGGCCTTGCCCGGTGTGCGGCTGGCAATGGCCGCGATCCGGCCGCGCGCGCTCATGTGGATCCCCGGACAGACCGCCGTCTTCGCGATCTTCGCCGCACTCAGAATGCCCCAGCGAACAACACCTTGATCCATGTCTTCCCCTCCTGGATTTGCGCGCACTCTAGGGGGCAGCCACCAGGGCGTGCAAGCTTGCGATGCCCCAGCGCAGGGCTAAACTTGTCGCCAAAGGAGACACCATGACGCTCAAGCTTCACCACATCAATCTCTCGACCCGGAACGTGGCCCAGATGGACGCCTTCTATCGCGACGTGCTGGGCCTGACCCCGCCCACCTCGGACCTGCCAAGACTGGAAAAGACCAAGGGATACGCCGGCGATGTCGCCTTCGTCAGCGATGGCGACATCCAGCTGCATCTGGCCGAAAAGGACGTGCAGGCAGGGTTTCGCACGGGCCAGATCGTGAACCCGATCGCACGCGGCCACATCGCCTATCGCACCGACGATCTGGCCGCGTTCAAGGCCCATCTGACCGCGCATGGCATTCCTTTTTCCGATTGGGAACACGCCGCCGTCGCAGGCTGGCACCAGATCTTCTTCTATGACCCCGACGGCAACGTGATCGAGGTG
>CAYWND010000638.1:0-1996 GCA_964459085.1 uncultured Oceanibium sp.
GGATCAAGTCGGGCTTGGGGTCCGGTGCGACCGCGCGCAAGGCCGAAGCATCCAGACCGGTTTCGACAAACGCGTAGAGACCCGTGCCCTTGGCCGGCAAAGCAAATGTGCACAAGACCACGTCGGCCACGCGGTCATCGGCCAGAAGGGCCGCGCGCAGGGCCGGGCCCTCGCGCTCGATCCGGTCTTCGGTGCCTTCGCCATCGGACCAGTTCATCAACCGGCGGGTGATGAAATTGTAAAGCTTCTTGCCGGTGGCCATCCAGATACGCGAGGGAAGGGATTTGCGCGCCAGCATGGTCTTTTCGGCGGGTGTCAGAAGGTCCGGCGCATAGGCGCGTTTCTGTTTCAAAAGGTGCCGCAGATCCTCGCGCGCGGCGGTGCGGAACCATCGGCCCCGGCGGCGATGCACTGTGGCCAGTTGAAAATCGATCACCGCGGCGCGGCCTTCGGGCGTCATCAGCCAATTCTGTGGCTTGGCAATGTCGTTATGGGTGACGCCCGCGCGGCGCATGTCGCGCAAAAGCCGCTTGGCGTCGCGGTACCAGGTTGCGTCGGCGGGTTTGGCCAGATGCAGGGGTGTCCCCTTGGTCCAGCTGCGCAAAATGCCGGTTTTGTCCGCCCGAACCAGAACCGGACAGCCCGTGATCTCCTGCACGGCCTGCAGCGCCCGGACTTCCTTGCGCGCCAACCACCAGGCCAGCGGACGGGCATAGAGTGGCACACCGTCAAGGCGACGCAGCACGACCGGGAAGTCCGTGACCCCGTCGAGATGACCCGAAACGGTTTCGGAAAAGACATCGCGCTTGTGCACGGTCTCGGGCACGAAGCGGGCCTGGGCGATATCCGGTGTGATCCGCATGAAGCGTCTCTTAGAGCGTTTCGGGTTTCGGTGAAAGACGCGCTCTTCAGCCCTGACGGGCTGCCTCGCTTCACTCAGCGATACGGGCCGTCAGGTCCGGAGAGCGGCGGGATCAGAGACGGACCCAGCCTTGCGGACAGATATCCGGGTTTGCGGGTTTGCCCGGTGCGAACCAGCGCAGGGGGGCCACGACGAACTTCTCGGGATTGGTGTTCAGCCACGCCCCCCACCACGAAAAGGTGGAATTGGCGATGATGTTGTGGTCGCACAGTGACTGCAGGTGCATGTCGAAATGGCCTTCGTGTTCGCCATTGATGTCGACTACAACCGTCTCTTGGCCAAGCTTCAGGTGATCGCGCGCCCAGGCGGGATCATTCGAAAAGACAAAGCAGGTCATCGGTTGGTCCAAGTTCGCCGCAAGATACGCAATCGCGTCCTTGTAGTAACTGGGCGGGCAGGCCGCGAACCCGCCGTCATCGACATAGTCCCCGCGCCTCACGTGAACCGACACCGAAACCGGTGCTTCGGCAATCCGGGCGGCCATCTCCCTCGTCCCGGGATTCAGCGGCGTGGTCAGTTGGAATTCGTCGCGGATACGGTCCGCGGACAGCCCGAAATAGCGCTCAGACTGCCAGTAGCCGTGCAGATAAGTGTTGTCGGGCAGATCGACAAAATGGATCGAGTATCCCAGACCCTTTTCGCGGTGAAACCGGGGATACCGCCCGAACCAGCGCCAGAGCCCGTATTTCAACATCCCGTCGAACTTGGACGGGGGCAGGCGCCCGGCATCGATGAACCGGGTCTTTTCGTAGTGCGGAAAACAGATGCCGCGCTCTTCGCCCCACAACACCATGTACCTGGTGTCCAGCGCCAGGTCGGTTTCCAGGCGATCCGCCAGTGCCCGTCCCGCCGCGTATTGGAACATCTGGTTTCCGGCCCCGCCGAAAAGTCGCGTCACGATCATGCAGATGGTCCCCCGGTATCTTCGGGCACGGGCGCGTCGCTTCGCGATGAGAAGCGGGCGAGCCGTCGGCGGTAGAGAAAGCGCGCGGCCTCGCGGCCAAGCTTTTCGCGCAGGGTCTTGTTCTTGGTCTGGATCGTGCTGCCATCCAGCCTGTCCGAGATCGTGCTGAC
>CAYWND010000639.1:0-1995 GCA_964459085.1 uncultured Oceanibium sp.
TGGCGGAGAGACAGGGATTCGAACCCTGGGTACGCTCGCGCGCACAACGGTTTTCGAGACCGCCCCGTTCGACCACTCCGGCACCTCTCCGCAGCTGGAAGTCGTCGTGGCGGCGTGTTTAGTGAGATGCAGGCATGTACGCAAGGGGAAAGTCGGGCCATTTGGTGTTGACAACGGGGGGCGCCCGACCATAAGCCATGGCTCTAGTTTTCCGGCCTCCTGGGCCGGGTCAATCGACGCGCCACCGGGCGCGCGCAGTTCGAGGCGGCGGTCGTGCCGGAAACACCCCACAAGGGGGGCCGAAGGACGCGGATGCACAAAGGAAAGATGGCTGTGTTTGCAGTTCTCAAGACTGGTGGCAAGCAGTACAAGGTTGCCAAAGATCAGGTTTTCCGGGTGGAAAAGCTGGCCGCCGATCCGGGCGAGACGGTTCAGTTCAACGAGGTGCTGATGCTGGGCGGCGACAAGGTCACCGTTGGCAGCCCTCTGGTGGCCGACGCGGGCGTTCAGGCCGAGGTCATGGACCAGATCAAGGGTCCCAAGACGATCTCGTTCAAGAAGCGTCGGCGTAAGCATTCCTCGCAGCGCAAAAAGGGCCACCGTCAGCAGTTGACGGTCATCAAGATCACCGAGATCCTGGCCTCGGGCGCGGGCAAGTCGGGCGTGAAGGCCGCCGTGGGCGCGGGCTCGGTTTCGGCCGTGGCCGTTGCTGCTGCCAAGCCCAAGAAGGCCGCCCCGAAGAAGGCCGAGGCCAAGGCGGACGCGCCCAAGGCCGAAAAGAAAGCCGCACCCAAGGCCAAGACCAAGGCCGCGGACGCAGCGGATGACCTCAAGCAATTGTCGGGTGTCGGCCCGGCGCTTGAGAAAAAGCTGCACGAGGCGGGCGTCACGTCGTTTGCCCAGATCGCAGCCTGGGGCGCAGACGAGATCGCCGAGTTTGACGAAAAGCTGTCCTTCAAGGGCCGCATCGAACGCGAAGGCTGGGTCGAACAGGCCAAGGCCATCGTCGCGGAACAGGAGTAAGAATCCATGGCACACAAAAAAGCAGGCGGTTCCTCGCGCAACGGCCGCGACAGTGCGGGCCGACGCCTCGGCGTAAAGAAATACGGCGGCGAGGCCGTGATCCCCGGCAACATCATCGTGCGCCAGCGCGGCACCAAGTGGTGGCCGGGCGAGGGTGTCGGCATGGGCAAGGATCACACGATCTTTGCCACCGCGCAGGGCCAGGTGAAGTTCCACAAGGGCTTCAAAGGACGCACCTTTATTTCCGTGCTGCCAGGGGCGGAGGCCGCAGAGTAGTCGGAACCGGACACCGTTAATTGAACAGGAAGGCCCGGTTTCCAGACCGGGCCTTTTTCTTTGGACAGCGTCATGCCCCTCGATCTGATCAGTTTCGTCGTGTTCGCATCGGCCATGGTTGCCACACCAGGGCCGGCCAACATGGTGTTGCTGACAGCAGGCGCGCGCTTTGGCTTGCGCAGGGCGCTGCCGTTCGTGGCGGGCGTGGCGATCGGCAAGCAATTCGTGATCTGGCCGGTGGGCCTGGGCATGTTGGGCGTGGTGGCGCAGGTTCCCATGCTGTTTGCCGCCATGAAATGGGCCTCGGCTGCCTATATCGTCTATCTGGCAATCCGCATCGCGGGCGCGCGTATCACCCCCGCGTCGGCCGATGACGGTGTTCCCGGCTTTGCAGGCGGCCTGGTGGTGCATCCCCTGAACCCCAAGGCCTGGGCCATGGTCACCACGGCCTTCGGCAGTTTTGTCCAGGCGGGCCAGCCGCCGCTATGGGCGACCGCCTGGGTGGCGGGCGCGTTTCTTGCGATCCAGTGTGTCCTGCATCCCTTGTGGTGCTTGGGCGGCGCATGGATGGCACGCACCGTCGCGGGCACACGGATCGAGCGGGGGCTGATGATCGGGCTGGCCGCATTGACCATCGCCAGTGTCGCCATTGTGCTGATCGGAGGGGCCTGAGATGATCCAGCCCGTTCTCGAGAC
>CAYWND010000640.1:0-1992 GCA_964459085.1 uncultured Oceanibium sp.
GATGGTGATCGCGCGGCGTTCGTTCGGGGGCAGTTTGCGCTGGGTCTGCCCGCCCACAGGTGCGCTCATCGTGCCCTTGTCGCCCAGCACTTCCATAGGATCGTCAATCCCCAGACGTTGCCACGCCCGGCCTTCGGGATGGCCTTCGGCCGCCTTGCGAAACGGTTGAGTGGGGCGTTCCCAAACCCGATCGGCGGCAAACTGCTTTTCCAGTTCTGCCTCGGAGTGGTTTTCGAAGAAATTCCACTTCAGATTGTACTCGCGCACATGCCCCAGACAAAACCAGTGAAACTCGTCCAGATTGTCCGGTGATTTCGGCGCACGGTACTTGCCGGGGTTCGTGCACCCGGGCTTGTCACACCGTCGCGACGACGATTCGACGGCGCCCGACATGCCACGCGACCGCGCACGGCGCCGTTTGTCAGCACTGACCGAGATGTCGAATTCGAATGGGGACTTGCGGTTCATGGGCGCATCCTGAAAATCAAGCTTCGCGAGTCGAAGCACACAGTTTAAAGGTTCTCGGGCTCAGGCCAAGAACTGATTTGATCCGGAGAATCCGATATGGACATGCGCGCGACCATCGAGACGAAACTGCGGCATGAGTTTTCGCCCACCAGCCTGGAGGTTCTGGACGAAAGCGAGCAACATCGTGGGCATGCGGGGTACCGCGAGGGTGGGCAGTCACATTTTCGCGTCCGAATTGTCGCCCCGCAATTCGAGGGCATGAGCCGCGTTGCACGGCAGCGTGCGATCTATAAGGTTCTGGATCAGGAAATGCGCGAGCAGATCCACGCTCTGGCCCTGGAAGTTTCGGCCTGAACGCGGCACATGTCGCCAAGATGGGGGTTCAGTCTGCGGGCGTTCCCGACGCCGGGCCCAGTGACATGGGCGCCCTTGGCTCTTCGGGTTCGGCGCGCATTCGCAGGCCCGCGCTTGGTGCAGGCTCGCGTTCAGGCGCGGCTTCGGCCTCTTGGAGCCGGCGAAAGATCAACACAGTTTGGTAGACCTCGGAAAACGAGGACAGCATCCCCTTTTTCTCGTCCATCGGCAGGGTGTCGGCGCGCAGATATTCCCACCCGTCCTGCGCTTCGAGGTTGATGACATCGGCCAGCGTGCGCGCAAACTTGTCGGCGCCGGTCTTGGCACCTTTCACACGCTTGGCACGCCGCGGCGCCGGAATAACCCTGTATTCAAATTCTTGCATAGCAATCAGACCCCCGGTCTCTGTCTATAAGCTTCCAAGCCTCTAATCCACACCCAGCTTGGACCGCACAAGCGCGTTCACCGCCTTGGGGTTGGCCTTGCCACCAGTGGCCTTCATCACCTGGCCGACGAACCAGCCCGCCATCGAAGGCTTTTCCCGGGCCTGTTCGACCTTGTCGGGATTCGCGGCCAGGACTTCGTCCACGGCGGCCTCGATGGCGCCGGTGTCGGTGACCTGCTTCATGCCCCGCGCCTCGACAATCTCGGCCGGGTCGCCGCCTTCGGACCAGACGATCTCGAACAGGTCCTTGGCGATCTTGCCCGAGATGTCGCCGTTGGCGATCAGATCGATGATCCCGCCCAGCTGCGCCGCTGAAACCGGGCTGTCCGCAATCCCGTGGCCTTCCTTGTTCAGGCGGCCGAAAAGTTCGTTGATCACCCAATTGGCGGCGGTCTTGCCGTCGCGGCCGCTTGCCACCTCTTCGAAAAAGGCGGCATTGGCGGTTTCCGCCGTCAGCACGCCAGCATCGTATTCCGTCATGCCGTAGTCGGACACGAACCGCGCCTTCTTGGCATCCGGCAGCTCGGGCAGCCCGGCGGCAATATTGTCGACCCAGGACTGTTCGATCGTCAGCGGCAGCAGATCGGGGCAGGGGAAGTAGCGATAGTCATGCGCCTCTTCCTTGGAGCGCATCGACCGGGTCTCGCCTTTGGTCGGGTCGTAGAGGCGGGTTTCCTGATCGACCGTGCCGCCATCTTCGAGGATCGAGATCTGGCGCCGCGCCT
>CAYWND010000641.1:0-1991 GCA_964459085.1 uncultured Oceanibium sp.
CGCTGTTCTTCCTGACCGACTCGGTCCAGTTGGACGTGATCTTCGACATGGCGCCAGAGTTGGCCGAGACATCGATCAGTTTCCTGTGGATGGACGTGAACGCGGCCGAGCTGTGCGCGATCCTGCTGTTTGTCGGCGCGATGGGGAAATCGGCGCAGTTGTTCCTGCACACCTGGCTGCCCGACGCGATGGAGGGTCCGACGCCGGTCTCGGCACTGATCCACGCCGCGACCATGGTCACGGCGGGGGTCTTCATGGTCAGCCGCATGTCGCCCTTGATGGAGTTCGCGCCGGTTGCGCTGGGCATCGTGACGGTGGTGGGCGCCACGACGGCGTTCTTTGCGGCGACCGTGGGTCTGGTGCAGAACGACATCAAGCGGGTGATCGCGTATTCGACCTGTTCGCAGCTTGGGTACATGTTCGCGGCCGCGGGCGTAGGCTTTTACCAGGCGGCGATGTTCCATCTGTTCACTCATGCGGCGTTCAAGGCGATGCTGTTCCTTGGGGCCGGGTCGGTCATCCACGCCATGCATCACGAGCAGGACATGCGCAACTATGGCGGGCTGCGCCACAAGGTGCCCATCACTTTCTGGGCGATGATGATCGGGACCCTGGCGATCACCGGTGTCGGCATTCCGCTGAGCTATGACATGGTGGGTCTGCCCATCGGGCTGGCCGGATTTGTCAGCAAGGACGCGATCATCGAGGGCGCGTTCGCGGGCGGGTCGGGATATGCCTTCTGGTTACTGGTCACTGCCGCACTGTTCACCAGTTTCTATGCCGGGCGGCTGATCTTCATGACCTTCTATGGCGAGCCGCGGGGCGACATGCATGCGCACGAGCATGCCCATGAAAGCCCCAACACCATGACCTATCCGCTGATCGCGCTGATGGTCGGATCGGTCCTGGCGGGGATGGTCTATTACAAGCCGTTCGTGGGCGACGGGGCCAAGGATTTCTTTGGGCCATCGGTCTACGTGTCGGGGCTGGACGAGTATTACGCCAAGAAGGATGGCGCCAAGGACGACCATGGCGAGGCCAAGGCCGATGATCATGGGGATGACTATGGCAAGGCGCACGAGCCGACGGGGATCGTCCTGAAGGACTATCACTATGTGCCGACCTGGGTGAAGCTGGCGCCGTTTATCGCGATGGTGCTGGGCTTTGTGACTGCGTTCCAGTTCTATATCCGCGCGCCCGAGACGCCGCGCAAACTGGCCGAACAGCATCCCGCCCTCTACCAGTTCCTGCTGAACAAGTGGTATTTCGACGAGATCTACGACTTTCTGTTCGTGCGTCCCGCGCGCTGGCTGGGGTCGTTTTTGTGGAAAAAGGGCGATATGGGCACCATCGACGGCGGCCTGAACGGGCTGGCGATGGGGATCATCCCCTGGCTGACGCGGATCGCGGGCAAGGCGCAGTCGGGATACCTGTTCCATTATGCCTTTGCGATGTTCCTGGGGCTTTTGCTGATCCTGACCTGGATGGTCGCGACGGGGGGTAACTGATGGACAATCTGCTTTCCCTCGTGACCTTCCTGCCGCTGATCGGGGCGGTGGTCCTGATGTTCTTTCTGCGCGGCGAGGACGAAGCGGCGAACCTGAACGCCAAGCGCCTGGCGCTGTTCACGACCGCGGCCACCTTCCTGCTGAGCCTGGCGATCCTGAGCGGGTTCGATGCCAACGATCCCGGGTTCCAGTTCGTCGAAGAATACGAATGGCTGGGCGGGCTGAAATACAAGATGGGCGTGGACGGGATCAGCGTGCTGTTCGTCATGCTGACCACGTTCCTGATGCCCATCGTGATCGGCGCAAGCTGGGGCGTGGAGCATCGGGTCAAGGAATACATGATCGCGTTTCTGGTCCTTGAGACGCTGATGATCGGCGTGTTCTGCGCGCTGGACCTGATCCTGTTCTACTTCTTCTTCGAGGCCGGGCTGATCCCGATGTTCCTGATCATCGGGATCTGGGGCGGCAAGGAGAGGATCTATG
>CAYWND010000642.1:0-1990 GCA_964459085.1 uncultured Oceanibium sp.
CATCCGGTCCGAGACAAAGACTGCACGCACCACCATCGGATCGACCCAGATGTCCGGGCCGTTCAGCGCGCTGGCGCGAATGGCGGCGGAATCGGGCGCCATTCCACTGCTCATCGCCCAGCGGTTTACCTCGTGATTAGGATTCTTCATCTCCCTGACACCGTTGCCCCGCGCCTCGGACGGCTCGAAACCGGCCTTCACATTCCCGATGTTCAGAAACCAGTGGCGCGTGTCGTATTCCGTCACCTTGTCCTTCTTGAACAGACGGATGGGGTAGAGATTGCCCTGCCCCAGGTCACAACCGAGCATCGCCTGCGCGATCGGGTCGCTGACGCAGGGGTAGGGGCCAGCACGGAGGAATGGAGGTATGGTTTTTGGCGTCTTTACAAATCCACTGACGTGGAGCCTGTCCGGCATTTCCTCGGCCAATACAGATTTGCCCGTTTGTATCCGCAGTGCTAGGTCCGCAAGGGTTTGGATGTCGTAGTCCCCAATGGGCTCGAACCCCTTGTTATTCCGAGAGTCCACAAACGCTTTGGCGACCCATACGGCCGGTCTTTGGTCTGTCATCGTCACGTCAGCGTTGCGTCATTACAGCAGTTCCGATCCCGTGCTCTGGGTGCGACGACGCCGGGAGCGGGGGCCGCGTCAATGGCGGATGCCGGGGCGGGTGTCATCAATAAAATCTCCTGCTGCCAGCCGCGCCTTGGCCGAACTGGAAAACACAACAAAATCGGGAAGGATCTTTATGGGTTCGAGGATCGTTCGCGCGCCATCTTCGAACACCTTGACGACCCAATCCTGCTCTTCTCGGTCGCGAAACTTGACTTGGTCTGTCGAAATCCGCTTTCCCGCTTCCTCCAGCAGATCGAAGAGCGACCCTGTAACAGGCGTGCATACCAGCCGTATGGCTAGTCCATCGCTGGGCCCACCTTCGTAATTGGCAAGCACGCGCGTGCTCATCTGGAAATCCGAGGCGAAGCCGAACATGCGCCCATTGGCTTTGACAATGAAGCGATCCGCCGCCCTTAGTCGCGGGTCGGCCATATAGTAGTGCACCCAGGTGTCGGGATCGCCGACCAGAACCGCGCGCGATATCACGTCACGGCCAGAGGGCGATTTCGCGAATGCGAACTTCAACTTATCTTGCGGCTCGGTCATACCACCACATACCTGCTGAACACGAACCCGCCCCACATCGCAATTACGACACCCAGGTACAGCCCCCGCCGCGTGCGAGATGCCACTGCGAGGATAAGGAATAGAACCGTGACCGCATAGAATACGCGCGGCGCCCATGTGCTGAGATCGGAAAGGGGGTCGTCCTCTGGCGGGAGATCTGCGTCACGGATTGCCATCAGAAAATCCATCATCATCCCGATGATGAACGCGAAGAGGAATGACGAGAGACTGGTCGCCGTCCTGACACCTTGCTTGCTCATCTCTTACTGCTCATCGATCAACTCTCCTGACGCCAGCCGCGCATTGGCTGAACTGGAGAACACAACAAAATTGGGTAGGAGTTTGATGGGTTCGAGGATTGTTCGCGCACCGTCTTCGAACACCTTGATGACCCAATCCTGCTCTTCTCGGTTACGAAACTTGGTATCGTCCGTCTTTATCCACGTTCTCGCGTCCCCCAGATCAACGAGAGACCCTGAAACCGGCGTGCATACCAGCCGTATTGCCAGCCCATCGCTTGGCCCACCCTCGTAGGGGCCGAGCTGGAGAGTGCTCATGTGGAAATCCGAGGCGAAGCCGAACATGCGTCCGTTGGCTTTGACAATGAAGCGATCTGCCGACTCAAATCGCTGATTGGCTGGGTAGTAGTGCACCCAGGTGTCGGGATCGCCGACCAACACCGCGCGTGCCCTCACGTCCCGGCCGGAGGGCGATTTCGCGGGTGCGAATTCCAATGTGCGGCTTTCGGGTGTCACATCACGGCTCTGGTTTGGTCCGGGCCTTGTGCCGGTGTCTCGCATCCTGGCCA
>CAYWND010000643.1:0-228 GCA_964459085.1 uncultured Oceanibium sp.
GGGACACGGCTGGTCGATGCTGCCTGATGCTCAAGCTGGGCGGGTGCGAATGAACTTCTGCTCGGTCACTGGAGCACCCCATTGGGTTCCCTCGAACTCCTGCGCCAGGACAAAACCGTTTCGCTCGTAAAGGCTGCGTGCCGCATCAAGGCCTTTCAGGGTCCACAGGTGTGTCTGGTCAAATCCACAGGCATCCGCATGATCCAGCGCGATCGCCAACAAGCGTTT
>CAYWND010000643.1:238-1986 GCA_964459085.1 uncultured Oceanibium sp.
CAGCCGCGCATCCCATCAGCGACCATGAACCAACGTAGATGAGCGATATTGCCCTCCAGGCTGTCGCCATCGATTGCGATGCTGCCTACAAACCGTCCGCCCAGCGCGGCATGCCAGATGCCGTTCCGCGGGGATTCGGCGCGGGGGATGAAATCGCTCATGTCCCGTGCGACCTTGCACTCAAAGTCCGGGCCAAGCGGATAGTCCCTGAGGACGATGGTTGCGCAAAGTGCTGCAGCCCGACCGATCAAGCCGGGGGCATAGCCGGACTGAATGTTCACGTCGTCCGCGGCGGTAACGTCCCGAGATGTTGATCCGGCCAGTGCCTGGGCATACAGCGCCAGGCCGTCGTGAACCTGGGTACGGGCTGGCGGATCCAACCGTTCGATCGCGCGGATCACCTGTGCCTCGGCCCAGCCATCGATCGAGGCCAGTGTACGGTGGCCATGATCGGTCAATGTCAGATGCTTTGCCCGCCGATCCCTGGCCGATGGTGTTTCGGCCACCTCGCCTGCCCGGATCAGGTTCGCGACCAGGCGGCTGACCGAGGACTTTTCCAGGCGCAGGCGATCGGCCAACGCGCCGGCGGTCAAGCCAGGCGCGCGGCCGATTTCTATGATCGCGTGGGTCGCGGACCCCGACAGGTCGGTTCCGGCAACCTTTTGGCCCAGCAGTCCCCAGAACCGAACCAGATCGCGTGAGGACGAACGAATTCCAGGAACAAGGGATGCGTCGATCATGAAGTGCCTACGTTATATAGATGCATTATACAACTATATAGGCGCGTTCGGGATCGAGCAAGGGATATACGCAGTCAGCCCTAGAACACCTCTTCGAATGCCCCGCGCAAAGCCACGTCCAGATCGGGCAGCGTTGCGGGAATGCCGAGATCGACCAAAGATGTCACCCCGTGGTTCGCGATGCCACAAGGCACGATGCCGTCGTAATGGGTCAGGTCTGGCTCCACATTGATCGAGATGCCATGGAATGTGACCCATTTCCGGATCCTGACGCCGATCGCGGCAATCTTGTCCTCGGCTGGGCGGCCGTCTGGTGCAGGGGCCTTGTCTGGCCGTTGGACCCAAACACCGACGCGCCCCTCGCGACGCTCGCCCTTGACGTCGAAGGCGTCCAGGGTGCGGATCACCCATTCCTCAAGAGCCCAGACATAGGCCCGGACATCGCGCCCGCGCGTATTCAGGTCCAACATCGCGTAGGCCACGCGCTGACCAGGTCCATGATAGGTGTATTCGCCGCCCCGCCGCGAGGGAAACACGTCGAACCGGTCCGGATCGATCAGATCCGCCGGATCGGCGCTGGTCCCGGCGGTGTAAAGCGGGGGGTGTTCAACCAGCCAAACCTGCTCGGGCGCGGTTCCGGCGATGATCCCATCAACCTGCCGTTCCATATGCGCCACGGCGTTGGGGTAGGGGGTCAGTCCCTGGGAAATATTCCAATCAATCAATGTGTTCCGGGGGTCGGCGGCGGTTTCCATCACATTTCCCCATGGACTGCGGAAAACCACTTTCGTGGTCGAATTCTGTGCTATCCTGTCGGTCGGAGAATTACCAGCGCCCGTGAGCGCGTTGATTTCATTGATAAAGGAGCAGTCTGGATGATCAAAAGAACATCTACGATTGGAGCGATTCTTGCGCTGACGCTAACTGCGGTGCCCGCAGAGCGGGCGTCGGCTGACCTGGGCGACGCGCTTGTCGGCGGGGTGGTTGGCGGCGTTGTTGGCGGGGTGA
>CAYWND010000644.1:0-1971 GCA_964459085.1 uncultured Oceanibium sp.
GAGGCCACGCGCCGCTCGCTTCTGGCCAGCCAGGGGGACGCGACGCAGACCGCCGCCAGGGTGCGCGAATCCGGTATCCTGCTGGGCTGTCTGAACCATGCCTCGGTCGCCCGCAGGCTGGAACACGAGTTGGAGGAAACCCCCTTTCTCTGCGCCGATCTCGACGCATTGCGCCGTACGCTCTTGCAAGTGGTGGGCGACGCCCTAGATGGGGTGGACGACGGACCGACGCCGGCGCAGCTGATCCTCGACAGGACGGGCACAGATCCCTCCGACCCCCTGCGCGCCGCAGCCCAGGTCCATCTGAACCCCTATCTTTCGGCGTCCGCCGACCCGGACAACGTGATCGAGGCCGTGCGCGAGGAAATCGCGATCCAGAAGGCCACGTTGGGCGCGCTTGACGAAGTCAGGGACGCCGAAACCGAGATCAATGCCGTCGCCGACGAGGGCCTGACATGGCGCTTGTCCGAGGCGGCGAAGGCAAAGGAGAGCGCCCAGCGCCAGGGCCTCGTGCGTGGCGCGGATACCGCAGAGGACAAGGATGCGCTGTCGGCGCAACTGCAATCGCTTATCGACAGCAGGATTTGGGTTAAGAAGAGAAAATAGAATCACATTGCGAATCAGTGATTCGCAGGCCAGATTCGCCCGTGATTCCACGGATGGCACCCGGGCCGGGGCAGACAGGCCCGCCATCCGCCAAAGGAGAGACAATGGCAGCCAAAGATACCGACCAGCCGAAAGAAGACGGCCAGGACATCCAGGGCGCAATGCTCGACATGAGCCAGGCCGCGGTCAAGAAGATGATCGCGACCGCCAAGGCGCGCGGCTACATCACCTACGAGGAACTCAACGAGGTGATGCCATCCGATCAGGTCAGCTCGGAACAGATCGAGGACGTGATGTCCATGCTGTCCGAAATGGGTATCAACGTGATCGAGGCCGAAGAGGCCGAGGAAGACGCGCCCCAGGCGTCGACCGAAGCGACCGAGACCTCGACCTCTCGCGAGCTTGCCACCACCACCGCCTCGACCGAGACGCTGGACCGCACCGACGATCCGGTGCGGATGTATCTGCGCGAGATGGGCTCGGTCGAACTGCTGTCCCGCGAGGGCGAGATCGCCATCGCAAAACGGATCGAGGCCGGGCGCAACACCATGATCTCTGGGCTTTGCGAAAGCCCCCTGACCTTCCAGGCCATCACCATCTGGCGGGACGAACTGTTGGACGAGGCGATCATGCTGCGCGACGTGATCGATCTGGAAACCACCTTCGGCGCGTCTATGGACGACGATGACGGGGACGAGGCGGTCGTCGAGGATGGCACCGAGGGCGCCCCGGCCCAAGCCACGGACACCACCGACCCCGCCGCCGACGCCCCGGCCCGCCCGACCAAGGCACAAGCCGACGACGACGGCGAACAGGACGGCAACGGCGAAGAGGGCGAAACCACCGAAGACGATGTCGACGAGGAAGAGGAACAGGCCAACCTGTCGCTGGCCGCGATGGAGGCGACGCTCAAGCCCCAGGTCCTCGACACACTCGACCGCATCGCATCCGACTATGCCATGCTGGCCGAAATGCAGGACAGCCGGATCTCCGCGACCCTGTCGACCAAGCAGAAATTCTCGGCCCAGCAGGAACTGGAATACCAGCGCCTGCGTGCCGAGATCGTCGAACTGGTCAACTCGCTGCCCCTGCGCACCACCCGGATCGAAGCGCTGGCCGACCAGCTCTATGGCATCAACCGCAAGATCATGAGCCTTGACGGCGCCATGGTGAAACTGGCCGATCAGGCCCGTATCAACCGCCAGGAGTTCGTCAAGGAATACCGCGGGTCCGAGTTGGAACCCGACTGGATGGACCGCGTCGCCGGCCTGAAATCGCGTGGCTGGGACGTGCTGATCACCAAGCATGGCGAGAAGGTCGACGAAATTCGCACCGACATGGCCGAGGTCGGGCAGTATGTCGGCG
>CAYWND010000645.1:0-1970 GCA_964459085.1 uncultured Oceanibium sp.
GCGTTATGGGCCTGATGCCCGGCATGAACAAGATGGCCAAGCAGATGGAGGATGCGGGCTTCGACGACACCGTCATCCGCCGCCAGATCGCCCTGATCCAATCGATGACCAAGAAGGAACGCGCCAACCCCCAGATCCTGCAGGCCAGCCGCAAGAAACGGATCGCGGCCGGATCGGGGATGGAGGTGTCGGACCTCAACAAGCTTTTGAAAATGCACCGGCAGATGTCGGACATGATGAAAAAGATGGGGCGTATGGGAAAGAAAGGCATGATGCGCGGCGCGCTGGCCTCGATGTTCGGCAAGGGTGGGGCGATGCCGCCGGGCATGGGCATGCCAGGCGGCATGCCCGGCGGACCGGGAGTGGGTGGCGGCGCCACCCCGACCGGGGTGCCCCCCCTTCCCGGTCTGGGCGGCGGGACCCAGCTGCCCCCCGGCCTTTCGGGCTTCGGGAAGAAAAAGTGACGACGTCCTTCATCATCCCCACGCTTCAGACCCAGCGGCTGATCCTGCGGGCCCCGTCCGAGCGTGATGTCGCGCCCGAGACGGCCTTCTGGGCGTCCGAACGCTCCCGCTTCGTAGGTGGCCCCAAGCCCGCGCACGAGGTCTGGCGCGTGATCGCGGGCTATCTGGGACACTGGGCGCTGCGCGGCTATGGCTTCTTCGCACTCGATGACAAAGCGACCGGCGCGTATCTGGGCCGGGCCGGTTTCTGGCACCCGGGCGACTGGCCCGAACGCGAAATCGGCTGGTCGCTGATGGCCGAGGCCGAAGGCAAGGGCTATGCCACCGAGGCCGCACTGGCCTGCCGTGCCTATGCCTACGAAACACTGGGCTGGACCACCGCCATCTCGTCACTTGACGATGACAACGACGCCTCGCGCGCGGTGGCGGAACGGTTGGGCTGTACTTTCGAACGCACGCACGACTTTCCCGGCGGCTATACCATGAACATCTACCGCCACCCGGGGTCGGAGGTGCTGCAGTGACCATTTTGCACACCGAACGCCTGACCCTGCGCCGCCCGGTCATGGACGATTTCGAGCACTGGGCCCCGTTCGCAGCATCGGATCGTGCGCGATACATCGGCGGACCCCATGACCTCGGCAAGGCTTGGCGGGCTTTTGCCCATGTGGCGGGCATGTGGGATTTGCGCGGCTTTGGCTCGTTCATCTTCACCCTACGCAACAGCGATGCGCCGCTTGGCATGGCGGGCCCCTGGTATCCCGCCGACTGGCCTGAAAGAGAACTTGGATGGACGGTCTGGTCACCCCAGGCCGAGGGGCAAGGCTATGCGTTCGAGGCCGCCAGTCGCGCCCGGCAACACGCCTACGAAGATCTCGGTTGGACCTCCGCGGTCAGCTATATCGACCCGGACAACGCCCGCTCGATCGCCCTGGCCGAACGCCTGGGCGCAACCCGCGATGACGAGGCCGCGCGCCCGCATCCCGAAGATCTGGTCTATCGCCACCCTGCTCCCGGGGCGCTGTCATGACCGGTTTCGCGCACGAAATCCCTGCACCTGGCCCTGCCGCGGAGTTCGCCGCAGGGCTGAGGGCACAACTCCCTGTGCTGGAAACGGCGCGATTGCGCCTGCGCCCGCCGCGGCTGGAAGATTTCGACGCCTATGCCGAGATCACCACGGGGCCGCGCGGCATCCATATTCTGGATACGCCTGACCGCGAAACCGCGTGGTTCGACTTCACCCAGATGATCGCAACCTGGCTGCTGCGCGGACACGGCCTGTGGACCGTGGCCCTGGTATCGGACGGATCGGTTGTGGGCTTCGTCCTGCTGGGGTTCGAGCCGGGCGACAACGAGCCCGAGCTCGGTTATCTGATCCGCGACGCGTACGAGGGCCAGGGATTGGCCGCCGAAGCCGCCGCAGCCGCCCGGGACTATGCCTTCCAGACGGCAGGACTGCCGTCGCTGGTCAGCACGATCGACCCGCCGAACACCCGGTCGATCCGG
>CAYWND010000646.1:0-1955 GCA_964459085.1 uncultured Oceanibium sp.
TCGCAATCCGGCCAACACCTTTGTCGCCCGGTTTATCGGGGCGCCCTCGATGAACATGATCCCGGGCGAGGCAGCGGATGGCGGGATTCGCCTGGACACCGGCGCCACGGTGGACCTGAACCACGGGCTGACCCAGGGGCGAAAGATCATCCTGGGCGTGCGCCCCGATGATTTGCATGCAAACGGCGCGCTGCCACTGGTATCCGGCCCTGTTATCGTGCAAGAGCCGTTGGGCCCCGAGACGCTGGTTTACGTATCGACCCCGCAGGGCGAGATCATCGCCAAAGCGGATGGCCGGACGCCGCCGGAAGTCGGTCAGACCATTGACCTGTCCGCCAGCGCGCAGGACATCCACCTATTCGATGCCGATACCGGCGAGGCACTGACATGACGCAAGCCCGAAACAAGAGGGGTGCTGTTCTGTGCGTCGGCCGGGTCTATTGCGACCTGATCTTTTCGGGTGCGCCGCGGCTGCCCAGCATGGGCACCGAGGTCTATGCCGAAGGCCTGGAATTGCATGCCGGTGGGGGCGCATTCATTACGGCGGCGCATTTGGCCGCGCTGGGTCGCCGGTCGGGATTGGCGGCCTGCTTGCCAGGCGCCCCTTTCGCTGACGCCGTACGCGGGGACATACGGGCCGCCGGGATCGATACCTCGCTTTGCGCACTGGCGCCATCTGGTGTCGATCCGCAGGTGACGGTCGTGATCGCAGGGCAGGGGGATCGCGCGTTCCTGACGCGCCGGACAGGTCCTGCCCTGCCGCCACTTGATATCGGGGATCTGATCCGGTCGGGGGCCGGGCATCTGCATATCGGGGAACTGGCGACACTTGCCGAGCATCCGGGCATCGTGGCTGCCGCGCGAACGGCTGGAATGACAATCTCGCTGGATTGTGGCTGGGATGAGACGCTGGATGGATCCGATCTGGCGCGGCTGATCGCGGCGGTCGATATATTCCTACCCAATCGATCCGAGGCCGAACATCTGAGCGCAGCCGGACTGCCCGAGCGGCCCGCCCCGCTGACGGTGGTGAAATGCGGGGCGGATGGTGCACGTGCACTGTGGGCCGATGGGTCGGCCTCTGCGCCCGCGCAGGCCGCGGTGCCGGTTGATACCACTGGAGCAGGGGATGCCTTCAATGCGGGCTTCCTGGATGCGTGGTTGAGCGGATCGCCTGTCCCGATCTGCCTGGCGGCCGGGAATGCGGCGGGCGCCCGCGCGATTGAACGATGCGGTGGGTTTTCGCCCCTGCCCGAGGATGCCGAAGCGGCGGTCTAGGCAGTCCGGGCGTGTGGTTTCAGTCCTCGGGCCGTTCGTCCTTCCAGCTGAACAGGTGTTCTGCCTCGTCACGGGTATATCGACCAAGCGCCACGTCGCGCGCGATTGCATCTGGTGCGCGATCGACGGCGTTGCCATAGCCACCGCCACCCGGGGTTTTGACCCTGACCCGGTCGCCTGCCTCTAGCGGGATATCCTGTTCCTTGGACAGATGTTCCGGAGTGTATGCCACTCCACCACGCCAGACCGTGACCTCGTTGGGGGCGCCATCGGCCCCGCCCAGCGCGCCCTGTGGGCCGACGCGTCCGTGATCCATAACAAAACTGGCACGTGCATTGCCGCGCCGCAGCTCGACCTCGTAGTCCAGGCCAAAGCCGCCGCGATGCCTGCCTGCGCCGCCCGACCCTTCGCGCAGCGCGTAGTGGTGGTAGAGGACGGGAAACGCCTGTTCCATGATCTCGACCGGCGGCGCCTTGGAGATGCCGATGGTCGAACAACCGTTGGACAGCCCATCGTGATCCGCATTGCCGCCATAGCCGCCCCCCGACAGCTGGTACATCACAAAATCGCGGCCCTTTTCCGGATCATGCCCGCCCAGCGCGAAATTGCCGCTGGTCCCGGCGGGTGCGGCGGTCACGCGGTCCGGCAGTGCGGGAACCAGCGCGGCGAAGACAGCC
>CAYWND010000647.1:0-1937 GCA_964459085.1 uncultured Oceanibium sp.
TGGCGGCTGCGCGCGGGCAGCGCTGGGACGAGGCGTTGCTGGTCGACTATCTGGCCGGATCCTTTGCCACCGGCAGCACCATGCCCGGCCTTGGCCTGTCACGCGATCAGGCCGAACGGATCGCAAGGGATCTGGCCGCCCTGGAATAGACCATCGCATCCAAACACCTGCCCACAGGCGGGGACGGCCAGCTCAGCAGGAGTATTTTGAACAGAAAGAAGGCTCTTAACGTACTCTCAAGGGCCCCTTCCATTGTCCCCAAATATCCCCGCCGGAGGCCTGGGGCGCATCGCCACGCCCAGCGGCCCACGGTTGCGAGCCGTCAGGTTGCCGGGAAGCCGGGGTCTCCGTCAGTCCTTGAACAGGCGCGCCCAGATCGCCTGGATAATCGACAGCAACAGAAAACTGCCCACCGCCCAGGCAATGATGTCAAAGGTCGAGAACGGCGTTCCGCGCAGCCACTGACCTGGCAGGCTGCCTTGGGGGCGCAGTGCCTGGATGCCGGCCAGCCCCTCGCGGTCCCACAGGCGGAAGGTCCAGTAACGCGACAGATAGACGATCACGACCAACAGCAGGATCGCCACCACGATGCCGAACACCCGCCGCATCACAGCGTCTCGATCGTTTCGGGGTCGATCAGGAAGATCAGCAGATCGCCGCGGCGTTGCACCGTCCCCTCGACCGAAATGTAAAGCGCGGTGTAGTCCAGGATCTCGGGTGCCAGCGGACCGCCGTCCGGGCCACCGATCAGCAGAAACTCGGACCCCTCGACGGGCTGCGACGACACAAAGACCGGTGGTACGCCGCCCACCAGGCACAGATTGGCGCAGGCCCTATGCGCCAGTCCCGTGCCAGGCCGCATGGCGCCTGCCAGGCACTTGCCATCGCAAATCTCGCCCGCCAATCGCCATCGACCCAGATCCTTGGTCGAGACATCGGCCATCTCGTCATCAGCATCGCCCATGTTCACCATGTTCGGGGCGACCGCCATGTCTGCGGTGTTCAGCCCCCGCCGGCCACCCGCCACCTGGATCATGTCCAGATCGCCACGGCTGAGGCCCTGACCGCTGACGCTGACCAGTGCGCGATCCAGATCCCCGGCACGCCCCTGTACGCCGCGCTTTCCCCCCGCGGACAGCAGGATCGTGCGGCCCGCGGGAATGCGCTGCGTGCCTTCGGTGACGAAGACATGCGGATAGGGGTCGGCAAACAGAACGCCGGTCACGTTCTGGCGGCCATAGAACGCGGCGTCGCCGGGGTTTGCCTGTGTCGTGCCGATGGCCCAGGCCACGGCGGCAAAGACCACGACCAGCGAGATCCCGCAGGATATCAGGAACGCACGCAGCGGCCCCGGTGCGGGCAGGAAGCCGACAAAGAAGGGCTTGTCTGGATGGCTCATGTCAGCGCTCCGGAAATGTCCAGCGGATCAACATAGGTGCCAGGCGGGTTGGCGTTGCGATCGACCTGCACGGTTCGGCCGTTCAGGCGCAAGCGATAGGTTGGCACCTTTTCCGTGAACGGCTTGGGCGACCGGCCATCGGTGACGCGGTACTGGAACCCGTGCCAGGGGCAGGTCACGCAGCCGTCCAGGATGCGCCCCTCGCCCAAGGGGCCGTTCTGGTGCGCACAGGCGTTCGAGATTGCCGACAGCGTATCACCCTGCCGAAACACCGCGACACGTTCGCCATTAGACAGGCAGACAATCTTGGCGAATCCGTCGCGGAACTCGGCCGGGGGGGCCACGTCAACCCAGTCAGCGGCCAGCCGCGCCTCCCCCCGCTCTTTCACCCAGGCGGCGGTGTGCAGGCCCGCGACCAACACCGCCGAGGCCAGCGTGATCCCGGCCAGCACGTCATTCCCCTGGCCCTGCAGCGCGCCCAGCGAAATATGCGCAACCACCGCCGCATAGGCCGGGTAAATCAGCATGTGCAGGCGCT
>CAYWND010000648.1:0-1937 GCA_964459085.1 uncultured Oceanibium sp.
CCCAGACGCTCCAGCGCCAGGCTCGGGGTCACGGCCGCGATCCTGAGCCTGGCGCTGGAGCGTCTGGGCCATCGCGATCATGCGCTTTATGACGGGTCGTGGTCCGAATGGGGACGTTATGGCGATCTGAAGGTCGAGACCGGATGACCCGGATGCCCGCCGGCACGGAAGTCGAGGTCACGCGCACCTATCTGGAGATGAGCGGGCGCCCGGGCTATGACCGGCCCAGCGTGCCGCTGGGTCCGCCGACAGTGCTGATCCGGGCCGAGACGCCGCCGGCCTGGTACTTCCTGCAGCTCTATACCGCGGTTGGCGGCGCCTATGAGTGGGTGGACTGGCTGAGCTGGCCGGTGGCGGATGTCGAGGCGATCGTTCAGGACCCTAAGGTCGAGCTCTATACCTTGATGCGGGCCGGATGGACGGCCGGGTTTTTCATGCTGGACCGGCGCACGCCGGGCAAGGTCGAGATCGCCTATTTCGGTTTGGTGCCCGAGGCCGTTGGTCAGGGGCTGGGCGGCTATCTGCTGAAGACGGCGATCCACCTGGCCTGGGATGGCGAGGGGGTCGAAACGGTCTGGCTGCACACCTGCACGCTGGACCATCCCAGCGCCCTGGCGGTGTATCAGAAATGCGGCTTCTCGCCTGTGGGGCAGGAGCGTTACAACCACGTGTTGACGCGCGATCGGGACATGCCGATGGCGCAAGGAGGGACATGACATGCTGAAGAACCTTACCCCGCAACCGCCCGACAAAATCATCCAGCTGATCGGGATGTACCGCGAGGATCCGCGGACCGACAAGTTGGACCTGGGCGTGGGTGTCTACAAGGATGCGGTCGGCAACACGCCGGTGATGCGGGCCGTCAAGGCTGCCGAGGCGCGGCTGGTCGAGGCGCAGGCCAGCAAGTCCTATGTCGGGCTGTTGGGCGATCTGGGCTTTGTCTCGGCCATGCGCGAGCTGGTTCTGGGCGATGCGGTGCCCGAGGCGCGGGTCGTGGGGGCACAGGCGCCTGGCGGGACCGGGGCGATCCGGCAGTTGCTGGAGCTGGTACGCCTGGCGCATCCGCAGGCGACCGTCTGGTATTCCGATCCGACCTGGCCGAACCATCCGGCGATGGTCCGGCATGTCGGGCTGGCCGCACGGACCTATCGCTATTTCGATGATGCGACCCGGGGCGTCGATTTCGACGGTATGATGGCGGACCTGGCCGGGGTGTCGGCGGATGACGTGGTGATCCTGCACGGGTGCTGCCACAACCCCACGGGCGCGAACCTGGATGCCGAGCAATGGGTCGCGGTCACGGATCTGCTGCTGGAAAAGGGTGCGACGCCGTTCATCGATTTTGCCTATCAGGGATTCGGCGACGGGCTGGACGAGGATGCGGCCGCGGTGCGCGCGATGGCGGCGCGGGTGCCGCAAATGCTGCTGGCGGCGAGTTGTTCCAAGAATTTCGGGCTGTATCGCGACCGGGTGGGTGTGGCGCTGATGCTGGTCGAGGATCAGGCGACCTATGACCTGACCAAGGGGGCGATCAGCTCGCTCAACCGGCTGAATTTCAGCTTTCCGCCCGATCATGGCGCCAAGGTGGTCGAGATCATCCTGAACGACCCCGATCTGCGCGCGGACTGGCAGGCCGAGCTGGAAGAGATGCGGCTGAGGATGCTGGATCTGCGTCAGGGCATGGCCGAGGCGTTGCGGCGCGAGACCAATTCGGATCAGTTCGATTTCGTGGCGGATCACCGGGGCATGTTCTCGCGCCTGGGCCTGCCGAGCGATGTGGTGGTGAAGCTGCGCGAAGAGGCTGGCGTCTATATGGTGGGCGACAGCCGGATCAACGTCGCTGGCCTGCCGGGGGACGGGCTGGACGATCTGGCCAAGGCGATCGCGGGCGCCGTGGACTGAACCGCGGCTGCGCCGCGGTGGCGAGGCTCTGCCTC
>CAYWND010000649.1:0-1924 GCA_964459085.1 uncultured Oceanibium sp.
AGCCGGGCCAGATCCGCCGCCAGCCGGGGCGAAAGCGGCAGGGCCGGGCCACGGGTGCCCAGGGGTTCCGGGTGATCGGCGAGGGAGCGGGCGTCGCGCGCGATCCGCCACAGCAGCTGCGGCAAGCCATCGGCGGCAGGCCGCAGCCCACCCAAGAGGTCACGCCGGACGAGAAGCGAAAAGAAATCCCCCGCCGCCGGGCCCTCCGCATCCGCCCAGGACAGGCGCAGAAGGTCGTGGCCCTCCGGCCCCATCCGCGCCCGCGCGGCGTCGAGCGCCGCCCTGTCGAGCCGCACATGCGGCCCGGCAAACAGGACGAATTCCGGCGGATCAGAGACGGATTCGAGTGCCGAGATCGCGAGGTCGGCGGCCTCTTCCCAGCCCACCGCCCCAGCCACGAGAACATGCGGCATCCCGACATGCCCGGTCTCGGCCAGGTAGCGGCGGATGCCCTGCCCCGTCGCGTCGGCGTCGCGACCCGCCACCAGCACCAGCGCATCGCCGTCATCGAGACAGGCGCCGAGCGGATGTAATACCTCCGGCGCGGCGGGCCCCGCCCCGTCACCGAGCCAGAGGATTGCGAGGCGGGGGGCGGCGGCGCTCATCCGATCCGCTCCGACAGGCGGGCGGCAAGCCCCGGGTCGCGGTCCCCGAGCCGTGCCAGCGCGGGCCGGAAATGGCGCGCCAGCCAGGTGCGTTCGGCGGCGCGCAGATCGGGTGCCAGTTCGGGCCGGATCCGCGCCTCCGCCCAATCCACGAGGTCGAGCGCAAAGGTCAGGAACGCCGCTTCCCAGGCCGGATCCGCGCCAAGCGCCCGGGCCACCGGGTCGAGCGCGGCAAAGACCTCCAGCCGCTCCGCCCCGGCGCGGTTGGTGAGCCTGTCGCCTGTCGCATGGACCCCGTGCCAGGCGCAGATCCGGTCGGAGACCAGCACCCGGTCGGCGGCCAGATAGCTCAGCCAGTGGAGCGGGATGTCCTGATGCACCGCCGTCTCCGCGCAGCCGATGCCGTGGCGGCGCACGAAGGCGACGTCATAGACCTTGTTCCAGGGATAGTTCGCGGTCTGCGCCAGCAGCGGCCAGTGGGCGCGCGGCAGGTCGGCGAGCGTGCCGACACTGGCTCCCGCCGCGGCCCAGTAGCGCTCGTCCCAGTCGGGCTGCCCCCAGAGCCCCTCGGCCGCGACCCAGCTTTCGGCATAGCGGAACTGGCAGATGTCGAAGGCCCCCGCGCCCTCCAGATCGGCCAGAAGATAGGGCAGCTCGGGCAGGAGCATGTCATCGGCATCGGCAAAGACCACATGAGGCGCGGTGACAGCGGCGAGCCCGGCATTGCGCGCCACACCGCCACCCCGGGGCGTCTCGTGGCGCAGGATCGTCAGGCTTGCCGTATCCGTGATCACATCTGCGACGGGCCGGTCCGAGCCATCGTCCACCACGATGATCCGCGCGAAACATCCCAGCCGCCGGGCGCGGGCCAGAAGCCGCGCGAGTCCGGCCGCGTCATTGTGGCAGGGAATGACCAGATCGGGGCGCAGCCCGGGGCGGGGCTGCGCGGCCCGAAGACCTGTGTCTTCAGGCGAAACAGTGTCTGATTCCGTCCGTAACCCCAGCATCCGCCGGAGCCGCCCCAGCCCCCTCACAGGCCCACCAGCCTCAGGTCGTGCAATGCCAGCGTGAGGTCTTCGGCGGGTGGCAGAAAGAGGATCAGCTCGCGCCAGGGCGCGGTATCGGGCAGGTCGGGATAATGCGCCGGCGCGATCAGCCCGGCGTGATCGCTCACCTCGGGGCGCAGCAGCATATGGCGGGCAAAGAAGCTGTCGGAAAAGCCTTCGCCGCGCCCCGAGCGCAGGCATGGTTTCACCGCCATGGGCCGCGCGGCATGGCCCCGAAGCGTCAGGCCGAGCCAGGTCAGCGCGTCCGTTTCG
>CAYWND010000650.1:0-1923 GCA_964459085.1 uncultured Oceanibium sp.
TGCCCCATCAGCCATTCCAGAACGGCAACGCGGGCAGGACCGGTTTGCGGCAGGAACCGGCCATGCTTTTCCGCAAGATACAGCATGATCGCGCCGGATTCGAACACCGACTGACCCGTCTCGCGGTCCACAATCGCGGGGATGCGATTGTTCGGGCTGATTTCCAGGAATTCCGGCGCGAACTGGTCCCCGGCGCCGATGTCAATGGCATGCGCCGTATAGGGCAGCCCAAGTTCTTCCAGCAGGATCGACACCTTGCGCCCGTTCGGGGTCGTCCAGGTATAGAGGTCGATCATCCCAGGACCGAGAAACTGGATTCCTGGTTGATCGGCCGCTTGCGAGAATAGAACCCGACATCGATCTGGCGCCCGATATAGGGCAGCGTGAACTGCAACGGGTCGGTGTCGTGATCGGCCCCGCCTTCGCAGTACTCGATCAGGGCGGCCATCATCTTGCCCGCAATCGGCGCGTTCTTGTACTGGTTCCCACTGGTGCCGCAAGCCATGTAGAACCCCGGCAGGCTGGATTTGTCATAGATCGGAATCCAGTCGGTCGAAGCATCATACAGATCGACAACCCCGCGCGTTCGGCCGGGTATCCCCAGGCTGGGCACCCGTTGGGCATAACGCATGGCCTGGGTTGTCCATTGGTCGGTGAACTCGCGGTTATAGTCGGTGTCGTCGTCAACCCACTGGTGCGGGTCGCATTCCGGATCCTCGCTGCCGACCAGGATGTGGTTGCCATGTTCCGGGCGGCAATAGCAGGCGATGTCGCTGTCCGACACGATGGTGCCATTGGTTTCAAAGTCGAAGCCGTCGGGGGCCGGGACGTGGACAACTTCTTGCCGCAGGGCCCGCGTCTCGATGGTCATGTCGTCGAGGACACCGGCCATTTCGTTGATCTTTGACGAGGCCGGTCCGGCGACGTTGACCACCACCGGTGCGTGGATCTCTTCCCCGGTGGTCAGACGCACGCCGCTGACCCGGCCGTTTTCGGTCAGGATCTGCGCAACAGTGGCACCGGTGCGAAACTGGGCGCCTTTCTGGCGCGCGGCATCCGCCAGGTTCTGCGCCGATAGGGCGGGATCGGTGACATAACCACCAT
This sequence comes from uncultured Oceanibium sp., assembly GCA_964459085.1. Classification (GTDB taxonomy): domain Bacteria; phylum Pseudomonadota; class Alphaproteobacteria; order Rhodobacterales; family Rhodobacteraceae; genus Halovulum. Next base: position 1,105 of record CAYWND010000650.1, read on the forward strand.
TGGGCCAATAGACCGCCCCGTTCAGCGTCCGGCCGTTGGATTTGCCGAACTCGGGGTCATCGGCGGCCTTGGCCGGCGCATAGCTGTCCAGCGCATAGACCGGCAGGCGGTCGGTGATCTGTTCGGGCGTCCATTCCTCGAAAGGGCAGTCCAGCTCGCGGCTGTTCTCGATATGCTTGGCCAGTAGGCCGTTTGCATCTGTTTTCATCACCAGACAGCCGCATTCCTTGAACTGGGCCAGGTTCGCGCTGTCAGGCAGTTCCAGATAGTCCTTCCAGTCCCGCCAATAGTGATACCCCTCGTACGCAAAGGCGGTCCCGTCAAAGGTCGAATAGTGCATGCGGATGATCGCGCAGGACCCGGCGGTAGAGCCATGGCCAATCTGCGAGTTGCGGTCCAGCGACAGGGTGCGATAGCCACGTTTGGCCATCTCGAAGGCAGTCGCCGTACCGATCACACCGGCCCCTATGATGATCGCATCGATTTTATCAGACATCCCTCACCTCGCTCTGGGCATGAGTGTACAGAGACGGACAATTGCAGGCCTTTTGACCGTGAGCAATGGCTTTCTTTCGCCCGGCCCGCATTTTCGCATGCGCTCGCGCCGCTTTCCAAAGGCACGGATCAGACCGCCAGCCAACATTGCTGGTCCGAGGATTTGTGGACGGTTTCAACCATGGACTGGATCCGGTGCCCGGCCCGAAACCCGAATGGTTCAGGGGATCGCCCGGCTATGGCGTCCAGGTACCCCTTGATCTCGATCGCCTTGAGATCATTGAACCCAAGCTGATGCCCAGGCGCGATGCAGAAATTGCCATA
>CAYWND010000651.1:0-1922 GCA_964459085.1 uncultured Oceanibium sp.
TCGTCGTGCCGAACTCGTCATTCACGTCGAGGATAAAGCGGCTCATGTCCTCTTTCTCCTCGACATTCATGCCCGCCATGGGCTCGTCCAGCAGCAACAGCTTGGGCTCGGCCGCCAACGCCCGGCCCAGTTCCACCCGCTTTTGCAGGCCATAGGGCAGACGGCCCACCGGCGTCTTGCGGATCGACTGGATCTCGAGAAAGTCGATCACCCGTTCGACGATCTCGCGGTTCTCGACCTCTTCCCGCTCGGCCGCGCCGGTCCAGAAAGCCTGTTGCCACCAAGGCGCGTGCATGTGCGTAAACCGTCCGGTCATGATGTTGTCCAGCGTCGTCATGCCCTTGAACAGCGCGATGTTCTGGAATGTGCGCGCAATGCCTTGATGGGCAATCTCGTGCGGCTTCATCGGTCCACGCTTGGCACCCCGGAACCAGACCTCGCCCTCTTGCGGGTGATAGAACCCGTTGATGACGTTCAGCATGCTGGACTTGCCCGCACCATTGGGACCGATGATCGCCCTGATTTCGCCCTCGCGGATGGCAAAACTGATATCCTTGATCGCCACCACGCCGCCAAAGCGCAGCGTGATGTGCTTCATCTCCATCACGACGCCGCCGATCGTGCGTCCATCCGGGGTGGTGTAGCTGTCAGTCACGTCCAGGCTCATCGGTTCACTCATGGTTGTCCGGATTGGTGCCAAGTTCGGCCCGCAGGCGGCGGATCCGGCGTCCGTAGGCAAACGCGCCGAACATCAGCAGGATCCCCGCAACAATGAACACCGCCGCCACATAGAACGGCGCGCCGCCCAGTCCCAGTGCAAAGCGCCACGTCACACCCAGGCCCGCCCCCAGCCCGGCGCTAAGCGGAGAATTCAGGCCGTCGCCCGGGCTTGCGATGCCGCGCTGGACACAGATCCCGCCCGCAATCACCGTGGCCACAAGTGTCAACAGCACCATCATCAGACAAACACCTGAACGATGGGACGCAGGACCAGGCCACACAGCAGCGCGGACAGCAGCAGGAAATAGACACGAACCGGACGGATATCGAACTCGCTGGTGTCATTGTCGATCCCGACCAGCGCCCAGGTGACCCCGACCCGGTACCGTTTGGGACTGAAGCGGTTGTTTTCCAGATACAGCATGACCCTCAGCCAGACATAGGCGCCAAAGAACATCGCAACCAGCGCGCCCAGCGTCTGCGGACGATACTCGCCAAACAAAAGATACCCGGCTGAAAACAGGGTCCCCAGCGCCATCACGATCCGGCCCAGCAGAGATTCTGCAAAAGACAAATCGTGCGCGTCGTCTTGATCTCGTGGGTCCATTCTCATTTCCCGGTTTCGACGCTGTCCAGACACGGCTCAGCCAAACGCGATCCCCGAAAGGATAGTAGACCCACTGAGATGCGCGTCCTCACAACCACGACACTCCGATATTTTCTATTCGATGCCCTTTGCGCGCCCGTCGCAATACACAAATCCAAGCTGTGCGACACGAACCCATAGGGCAGGTGGTCGGTCAGTGATGGAAACAGGGGGATCATCACGCCTCCGGGATCGCACAGTTGTCGGACGCATTGAACAACATCGCGCGCGCCATCGAATAAAGACCCGTTGGAGTATGATACAGTACTATGGCCAAACCCACATCCTCCCCGACAGCAGTAGGCATCACGCTGAAGGACTTGACCAGCAACGGCGCCGTGTCGATGCCCCCGGTACAACGCGCAACCCAACGAAGCGACACGTCCGTGCCGACCTTGTTCGTCCAACCCTCAAACGTGGTCTGCACGGCCAATCGGTAGGCATCTTGCACTTCCGAGCCGAGGCCAACCGGCAACATATCCAGATCAATCGCTCTGCACCCGACGGTCAAATACCCCGACCCGTACCAGGTCATCCGATGTGGCAGGTTATCGCC
>CAYWND010000652.1:0-1915 GCA_964459085.1 uncultured Oceanibium sp.
CGCTCATGTCGCGGCCTGGCAGTTGGACAATGAATACGGATGCCACGACACCACGCTCAGTTATTCGGACGCGGCACGGGTCGGGTTTCGCGACTGGCTACAGGACCGCTATGGCCAGATTGACGAACTGAACAAGGCGTGGGGTAACGTGTTCTGGTCGATGGAGTACGCCACCTTCGAGCAGATCGATCTGCCAAACCTGACGGTGACCGAACCGAACCCGGCGCATGTGATGGATTTTCATCGGTACAGTTCCGATCAGGTCGTGGCCTTCAACCGGGTTCAGGCCGACATTCTGCGCGCCCGCACGGATGCACCACTGATCCACAACTACATGGGCCGCATCCTGTCCTTTGATCACTTCGCGACCGGGCGTGATCTGGATATCGCCAGTTGGGACAGTTATCCGCTGGGCTTTGTCGAGGATCGCATTACCGCCGCTGACGAATGGCGCCGGGCCTACATGCGTCAGGGCGACCCGGACATGCAGGCCTTTCACCATGATCTTTACCGCGCGGTCGGCCGCGGGCGTTGGTGGGTGATGGAGCAGCAGCCCGGCCCGGTGAACTGGGCCCCCTACAACCCCGCGCCGCTGCCCGGCATGGTCAAGCTGTGGAGCCTCGAGGCCTTTGCCCACGGGGCCGAGGCGGTCTGCTATTTCCGCTGGCGCCAGGCGCCTTTCGGGCAGGAACAGATGCATTCCGGCCTGCTGCGCCCCGACAGCGCGGACGCCCCGGCCCTGGCCGAGGCGCGCGAGGTCGCGGGCATGCTGCAGGATCTGGATCACGGCGAGGCCCCGCGCGAGGTGGCGATCGTCTTTGACTATGCCAGTCAATGGGCGTGGGAGACACAGCCACAGGGGCGGGGCTTCGATTATTTCGATCTGGTGCTGGATCTCTATCGCGGGCTGCGGCGAAATGGCCTGAACGTGGATTTCACACCCGCCGACCAGCCCGACCTGGGTGGCTATCATCTGGTACTGGTTCCCGGTCTGATGGCCTGGCCTGATGGCCTGCGTGCGGCATTGGCGGCCTGCGACGCCTCGATCCTGATCGGCCCGCGCACAGGGTCCAAGACCCGGGACTTCGCGATCCCCCCGGGCTTGCCGCCTGACTGGGATGCGGCTGGCGTGACGGTCGAGCGTGTCGAAACCCTGCGCCCCGACACGCCCGTCGCGCTGGAACAGGGGGGTGCGCTGCGGCTGTGGTTCGAACACCTGACCCCGGGTTCGGATGCAGAAGTTTTGGAGCGGACCGAAGACGGTCAACCAGCCCTGATCGCGTCTGGAAAAGTGCACGTGCTGGCCGGTTGGCCCGATGCCACCGCCTGCCAGAGGATACTGGGGACGCTTGCCCGTGCATCCGGCCTGGACCCGTTTGACGTGCCCGATCCACTGCGCCTGCGGAAATCCGCCGGTTGCGACTGGTGGTTCAACTACGGCAACGCCCCGGCATCGCACGAGAAACTTGCCAGCGCCCTGCCACCTGCCGGCGTTGCGCTCGTTTCACGAAAAGTTTAATTTTCTGGTGTCGAGGGGCTGATTCGCCCCTCACCCCCGAAATGACTGGACGTGCATGGATCCGCGAAACCGCGATTATGGTGTCGAGTGGCCGACCCTCGCCCTGATGGTGGCGACATATGCCGGGTGGGTCACCACTACGCTTTACTTCGATCACATGGGCCCCTGGGTTGCCGTGCCCCTGCTGGCCCTGATCCTGACGATGCACTCTTCGCTTCAGCACGAGGCGACACATGGTCATCCGCTGCCCAGCACACGCGCCTCCCAGGCGATGGTCTGGCCCGGTGTCGGGCTGTTCATCCCGTTTGCGCGCTTTCGGGACCTGCACATCGCACACCACCGCGACAGCAACCTCACCGATCCGCATGACGATCCGGAAAGCAACTATTTCGATCC
>CAYWND010000653.1:0-1913 GCA_964459085.1 uncultured Oceanibium sp.
ACGCGAGGTGCGGCTCTCGGCCGGTGCGGGTTTCGTCGTGGCGATCTGCGGGGACATCGCGCATAGCCGCGTGGCGCGGTCCAATATCATCCTGTTGGGCCTGATGGAAAACCGGGTGCGTCTGGTCGGCCCGCGCACCCTGATGCCGTCTGGTGTCGAGCACATGGTGGCAGAGGTTACCGACGACATGGAAGAGGGCCTGCGCGATGCGGATGTGGTGATGATGCTGCGCCTGCAGCGCGAGCGTATGGATGGCGGGTTCATCCCCTCGGAACGCGAATATTACCACCGGTTCGGGCTGGACACCGAAAAGCTGGCCTTTGCCAAGCGCGACGCCATCGTCATGCATCCCGGCCCGATGAACCGTGGGGTCGAAATCGACGGCACCATCGCCGACGACATCAACATCAGCGTGATCCAGGAACAGGTCGAGATGGGGGTCGCTGTGCGCATGGCGGCGATGGAGCTGCTGGCGGCCAACCGGTCCGGCGCGCCGGTATCCGTCTAGCTGCCGATGCAATGGCCGTCGTGGCCTGGTGACCATAGTTTTGTCATAACCCTTTGATCATGTAGCATAAGATTGTGAGCGGAGGCAGCATGCGCGACGGGGACGATGCGGCGGTCTGGAAAAAGCGCCTGCAGCCGGGCGAGCGGCTGGTCTGGACGGAAGGGCCGGCTGGCATATCCGCCCCGACCGAACCGCGCTGACCTTTGCGCTGCCAGGCGCCTCGGCCGCGCTGGGGATCGTGCTGGGTGGCAAGGGTCTGATCGAGCGGCTGATCGGGTGGATAGGAGTCGATACGCTCGAAACGCCGGGGAGCGATCTGCAGTTGCGGCTGTTGGCGATGGCCGGGCTTTTGTATCTTTTGGGGTATTTATATACCATCTGCGTAACCTCGCCGTGGACGACGCGGTATGCTTTGACGGATCGCCGGGCGTTGATCCGCCATGTCTTTCCCTGGCCGCGGCTGCGCGAGAAACGTCTGACGCCCGCGACCGAGATCGAGTGGGATGGCGCCGAGCCTGGAACGATCCTGTTTGACGAGGTGCTGATGAACTATGGCATCAAACCCAAGACCAAGATCGGCACCCGCGAGACGCGGGCGGTCGTGCGGACCGGGTTTCGCAGGATCGCGGACGCGGGCGGGGTGCATGGGCTGATGCGAGACATCGCCGAGGGCACCGCCGGGGTGCCCAACGGGTAAGGGGTCTCTTGCGCAAGCGCCTCAAGTCCTGCATGTGGGGGCAACTGCAGGAGCGGACATGACAACGACCCTGACAAATGCCCGCCTGATCGACCCTGAGTCAGGCATCGAACGCGCAGGTGGCCTGGTGATCGAGGATGGGCGGATCGCGCGGGTGATCGACGGCGCGGCGGCAGATGGCGCGGGCGCGATCGATTGCGGCGGCAAGTGCCTTGCCCCGGGGATCATCGACATCGGCGTCAAGATCGGCGAGCCCGGCGAACGTCACAAGGAAAGCTATCGCACTGCCGGGATGGCGGCAGCAGCGGGGGGCGTCACCACCATTGTCACGCGACCCGACACCACACCGGTGACCGACACGCCCGAGATGCTGGCCTTTGCCCTGCGCCGCGCGGCCGAGGCGGCGCCGGTGCATGTTCTGGGCATGGCTGCCCTGACCAAGGGCCGCGAAGGGCGCGAGATGACCGAGATCGGATTTCTGCTGGATGCCGGCGCGGTCGCGTTTTCCGATGCGGACAGGCCGGTGCGTGACCCCAAAGTGCTGGCCCGCGCGATGCAATATGCCGCCGGGCTGGGCGCGCTGATCGTGGCCCATCCGCAGGAACCGGTGCTGAGCGCGGGTGCGGCCGTCACCTCGGGGCCATTTGCCGCCAAGCTGGGCTTGCCCAGCGTCTCACCCATGGCCGAACGGATGCAGCTGGAGCGGGA
>CAYWND010000654.1:0-1911 GCA_964459085.1 uncultured Oceanibium sp.
TGGGTCCCCGGTCAAGCGTGCCAGGTGATCCTCGTATGCGAAACGCGCAACCGCATCATTGGGCTGGGGTTGCAGAAACGCTGTGATCAGCCGCCCGTCCGAGACCGCCGCAAGGTGCCCCATGCGTCCGGTATTGAGCAGATTGGCAACCAGCGACGTGATGAATACCGACTTTCCTGACCGCGAGAGACCAGTCACGCCAAGGCGGATGACGGGTTCGAACAGGAACTCCTCGATCCCGTTCTGCACGTCTTCTAGACCCTTCGAGAGCCCGTCGGTGATGTCCCTCAGCCCGATCATCGGATGCCTTGTTGTTCTCTGCTCAGCATATAAAGGGCCGGACTGCCCATTTACAGGGGGCGTCCAAGGGCCTTGGCAATCACGGGCCAAGACGCTAGGGCGTTGAAATGCCCAGATACGCGTTCCGGATCGAATATGACGGCGGCCCGTTTTCGGGTTGGCAACGGCAGCAGCATCGCCCGTCGGTGCAGGCCGCGCTGGAGGCAGCGATTGCCAAGCTGGAGCCGGATGCGGGTACGGTAGCGGCGGCAGGACGAACGGATGCCGGTGTGCATGCCTATGGCCAGGTTGTGCATCTGGACATGAAACGGGACTGGGATCCGTTTCGCTTGTCCGAGGCCCTAAACCATCACCTGAAACCCGCGCCTGTAGCGGTACTGAAGGCAGCCCTGGTATCGCAGGAATTCCACGCGCGGTTTTCCGCTGTCGAGCGGCGCTACCTCTTTCGCTTGGTGGTGCGGCGGGCGCCCATGGCGCTGGAGGCCGGGCGGGTCTGGCGGGTGTCTCAGCGCCTGGATCTAGAGGCGATGCAGGCGGGGGCCGCGCATCTGATCGGGCATCATGACTTCACCACCTTCCGATCTTCGATCTGTCAGGCCGACAGCCCGATGCGCACGCTCGACCGGTTGGATATCTCGCAAGTTGACCGCCCGGACGGCACCGAGTTCCGATTCGATGTCCGGGCGCGCAGCTTTCTGCATAACCAGGTCCGCAGCTTTGTGGGCACGTTGGAACGGGTCGGCGCAGGGGCCTGGGCGCCGGAGGACGTAAGGGTCGCGCTAGAGGCGCAGGACCGGGCGGCCTGTGGTCCGGTCTGTCCGCCCCAAGGGCTGTATCTGGCGCGTGTGGGCTATCCGGATGATCCGTTTTCCTGAGTGGCCAGATCATCGCGCAACAAGATCAGCAGTGCGATCACGATGACGATCACACCCGCAAAGATCAGGGGAGGGGGTTGCCCATGACCCAACGCCGCTCCCCATGCTACGACCCAGGCTGGAGTCAGATAAGTGTAGGCCATGACCTTGCCACTTGGCAGCCGGAACGCAGCATATTGGACCAGATAGAAGGTCAGTATGCCAGAGATCACTGTCAGATAACCTATCGTGATCCAGACAATCATAGGCAAGGCGGGCCAGTCGGTTGCCAGGATCGCGGGCAGACCCAGGGCGCCTAAAAAGATCGTTCCGCCCGCCAGCATTCCCAGCGTTAGCACCATCAGCGGCTCGCCCCGTCCCAAGATCCGGACCACCGGGATGTAAAGCGCATGCGCCGCGCAGCCGGTGAAGAAAATCACCTCGCCCCGGCCGATGTCCAAGGCGGCGATCGCAGCAGCGTTGGCATCGAAGATGACCCAGACAGCGCCAAGAGCGGCAACTGCAAGGGCCGTGGCAGCGCTGCGCGATGTGTGTTGGCGCAACAGCAGCCAACCAAAGCCGGCCGCCATAAGCGGGGTCAGCGTAAATACAGCAGCAGCAGAAACAGGCGTCGCCGTCTTCAGCCCCATGAACATGGTGGCAAAGTAGTAGGCGAAGAGTCCGCCCAGGATCAGATAACGCCATGGTTGATCGAAGTGTCGGCGCTTCAGGACACCTTGGGCGCCAAGGATCAACG
>CAYWND010000655.1:0-1906 GCA_964459085.1 uncultured Oceanibium sp.
ATCCAGATCGCGGGATTTGGCCCGCATCAGATCCAGCCGATAGTCCTCGGGCGTCTCTGTCTCGTCATCGAACAGGCCCGTGCAGACCACGCCATCGGCCTCTTCCAGCGGTACACGTTCGATGTCGTGGGGCTTGCCGCCCTCGTCTTTGAAAAACGACATGTCCCGGTCCGGCCCGATATGATAGACCCGCCGCCCAAATTCCCCCCGGACCATCGCAAGTTGCGCGGCATCACCCGAGCTTGCGATGTCGTCATAGCAATCACGCGGCGCCCCCAGCCTCTCGACCTGGCGCACGACCGAGGGGCGCGGGCGCGGCGAGTTGGTCACCAGGATCACCAGGCCCCCCGCGCGCCGAAACGCCTGCAACGCCGACACAGCCGCCGGAAAGGCCCGGACGCCATCGTGCAGGCACCCCCACAGGTCGCAATACAAGACGTCATATCGGTCCGAGATGTCGGACAAGGCGGAGATGGTCTGGGTCATGTGCCGCGGATCCTCTGTTCCTGCACAGGCACTAGCCGTCCAGACGCCGGACTTCAAACCCTTCCTGCTCGAGCAGTCTCAGCAACCCGGTTTCTCCGCCCAAATGCAGCGCGCCGACCGCTACCGCCGCACCACCTGCGTCCAACTCGGGTACCAGCGTATCCATCCAACGTCGATTGCGGGTCGTCAGCAGCGCATCCTCGAACATGCCATAGATCCTGTCCGCCGCGTCGCCATCCATAGTCTGGCGCAACAGGTAAAGGCTGACCTCCCAGATCGCCCAGATATCGCCCGCCTTATACAATTCCAGGCCGGTTTGCAGGTAATCCTCTGCCAGCGCATATGACGGAAGGGCCGCGCGCAACATGTCGGCTTGGTCCTCCCACGTGCCGGTTGCAATCAACGCCATCACATCCTCGTAGATCTCAAGGCCGACGACCGGCACGCCTGCTGCTTCTGCCGCCATCTCCAGGCGGCGATCCAGTGTCGGATCCCCAAACATCGTGATCTGCTGAATGCAGGCCGGGATCGACAGGGTTACCGCCAGCAGCCAGGGCTGCATCCGATCCGCTATTTCGGGTTGCATTCCGTAGGGCGCGACCGCCTGTACCAGCATGTCCCATTCCTCGGGGTTCAGCTTGTTTGACAGCCGCTTGCCCTCCGGCGCCAAGAACCGCTTGGGGTTCAGCATCATCGCGCGCATCATCCGCTGCTCTTCTGGTCGGGTGATCTCCATCACGAACACACGCGCAGCCGCGATTTCGGTCAGGATCGCGGGCGGTGTCGGGCCCAATATCTCTTCGGGCATGTGAAAGGTGCCGTACAGGACCGACCGTTTGCCGTCCCTTGTAACCTCGAAGTGGATGCCCTGCGCATAGGGCACCTTGGCAGTCGCCTCGTCTACCGCTGCGCGATCCCGATCGGACAGGCGGCCAAGCAGATTTTCACCGCGACAGGTTTCCGCTATCAGCGCGGTCGCGAACAGAATCGGTATCAAAAGGGTCAGGAACTTAAGCGCGCGGATCATGTGTGGCCCTGTTTTCTGGATCGCCCCACGCTCATTAACCCTGTTCGCCCCGCGATCAGCAAAGATTCTTTGCCCGCTCGGTTGACACGCCTTCACCAGCCCCTTAAATCCGGCCCGTTAGCACTCACGGGTGGCGAGTGCCAACACGTTGGAGGAAGCCACCAATTCAAAGTTTTGGAACGCGAAGAAGGAGCGATATCCATGAACTTCACGCCTCTGCATGACCGTGTGTTGGTCCGCCGCATCGAGAGCGAAGAGAAGACCGCAGGCGGCCTGATCATCCCCGACAGTGCCAAGGAAAAACCGTCCGAGGGCGAAGTGATCGCCGTTGGCGCTGGCGCCAAGGATGAGGACGGCGATCGGATCGCGATGGACGTCAAAGCCGGCGACAAG
>CAYWND010000656.1:0-1896 GCA_964459085.1 uncultured Oceanibium sp.
GGTTCTCATCTTCAGCGCTCCGGATGTTGGCGGCGTATTCGAATGCACCGCCCTGATCCGCGTTCTGGATGGCAAGCGTCACAGTGAACGCGTTGGTGTCGAAATGCCATGGAAAGCCGGGGCCCGCCTCGGCCATGTTCACGATTACATCCGCCAGCGGATCGGCATAGCGATAAAACTGCTGCTGTTGCAGGCAGTCGCGGATGAACGGATCAAAGCCTTCGAAGTCGTGTGCCGCGCGAAGCGCGCCGCCATGGCCAAAGTTGTCGGCGGAAATGAAACTGTTGGATCGATCGAAAAAGCGCGACCTGGGGTCATCTGGCGGCAATGACGGGTCGGGGGCCGTGAAATAGGCGTTGGTTCGGGAATAGGATCTGTGCCCGCGATCCGCCACGGCGTCGGTTTCCGCGCGGATCGCGGCCACTCCGGCAGCAGTCAGAAATCCCCTGAGCACCGCGCAGCCGTCGCGATCCAGATCGGCCCTGACCTGGCTGACAAGCCGGGCGCGTTCCGGCCCGTCATGATCCAGCGGATATCGGGCGACGTTGATCAATTCGGACGGATCGGGCATGGCCATGCTCCTCTTTCCGCCAAGGCTGACCCGGGCCGGCCAAGCGGGTCTTGTTCGTCTGCGACCTGCTGGATGACGGATTCCTCGCCCAAGTGTGAAGTGCCGCGCCCGCATCGACCGGCTACACTCGCCCCCGACTCGGAGAAGGGGAGATATGATGAAGGTCAATCGGTTTGCGTTCGGGATGCTGTTGGCAATGGCTGCGCCCGCGGTCGCCGAAACGGGCCAGCGGGTGCAGATCACCGGCGAGGCAATCGACACGTGGTGCTACTTTTCCGGCGTGATGGGTGGCCCCGAGGCAGTGGTTGGATCGGCCCACCATACCTGCGCATTGTGGTGTTCGGCCGGGGGGATCCCGGTCGGCCTGCTGGGCGATGACGGGCAGGTCTATATGGTCCTCAGGATCGAAAGCGATGACAAAGCCAACGGTGGCGACACTTTGCTGTCTATTGCCTCTCACACAATCACCGCGGACGGCATGCTCTACCAGCGTGATGGCATCAACTATATCGTGGTCGAGGATGTTGTGGCGGATCTGGATATCCAGAACATCAACCACGACGACTGGGGCGTCACCCCGGGCTTTGCCATCCCCGAGCCGAAGGAGTGACCGACATGAAACATGCACTTGCCGCCCTTTTGCTGATTGCAACACCCGTCGCCGCACAGGACTTCTCGGAGGGCTCGACCGCCCGCGAATGGAACCTGTATGGCGAGGAAAAGGCCTTTTTTGCCGCAACGGTCGTCGATCCTCTGTGCACGCTGGCCGGAGATTGCCCTGAGGATTGTGGCGACGGACGCAGGCAATTGGCGCTGATGCGCACCGTGGACAACGTGATGGTATTCCCGCTGAAGAACTCGCAGCCTGCCTTTACCGGAGCGGCCAGCGAACTGGCCCCCTATTGCGGGCAAGAGGTCGAGGTCGATGGGCTGCTGATCACGGACGAAGAGCTTGGGGCGCAGAATGTCTATCTGCTGCAGAAAATCCGCGCCAAGGGCGAGACAGAATGGGTCCGGGCCAACAAGCGCACCAAGGTGCTGGCCTCGGAATACGATATCCCCAAAGGCAAGGGACCGTGGTTCCGCCGCGATGCCCGGATTGCGGCCGAGATCGACCGCGAGGGCTGGCTGGGTCTTGGGAAAGAGGCGGACGAGGCCTTTTTGAAGGAGTGGTTTCAGTGAGGTTGGGAATGATCGTGGCCGCGCTGATGGCGGCCACCGGAGCGGTGGCGCACGATGGTGTCATCCACAAGACCCCCGAAGAGGCCGCGCGCCATGCCGCGCAGACGGCGGCAGCACCTGCGCCAACAAGCACGCCGTTTCCG
>CAYWND010000657.1:0-1889 GCA_964459085.1 uncultured Oceanibium sp.
TCTGCTTGAAGGTTTCGGGGCGGCGCAGGAATTCACGTTCTAAATTTCTTTTGGATTTCAGGATTGGGCAGCACATGCGCGAACGGATCAGAACCACAATAGGCGCGACGATCCTGTCGCTCGTCTTGAGTCTGCCTGCAGCGGCCACCACGCTCGCAGACGCCCTGGCGCTGGCCTACAAATCCAACCCGCAGCTTCGCGCAAGTCAGGCGGCACTTCGTGCAGCAGACGAAAACGTGATCGCCGCAAGATCAGTGCTGCTGCCGGTGCTCAATCAGTCTCTGACCTATGGGCGCACCATCGACTGGACACGCTACAGCAACACCACGGTTTTCCCGCGCAATCCGACAACGACACTCCTGTTGAACACCAACCTTTCCGTTCGCTTGTGGGATGGTGGGGTAACGCGCGACAACATCGATAGCGCCCGAATGGGCGTGCTTGCCACGCGCCAAGCGCTGCGATCACTGGAGCAGCAGGTCCTGCTGCTGACCGTGCAGGCCTATATGAACGTGCGCCGCGACCAGCAATTTGCCCGTCTGGCCCAGAACAACGTGAGGGTCCTTCGCGAGCAGGTGCGGGCGGCCCGAGACCGTTTCGAGGTCGGCGAAGTCACAAGGACCGACGTAAGCCAGGCAGAAGCGCGGCTGGCCCTGGCCGTCAGCCAGTTGGAGGTCAATCGCGGTGCGCTCCAACGCTCCATCGACAGCTATGTCGCGGTTGTGGGCGAGCAGCCCGCCAACCTGCGCACCCCGCCGCCGCCACCAAAAATACCACCTTCCCCTCAGGCGGCAGAAAAACTGGCGCTGCGAGAACATCCGGACGTGATGCAGGCCCAGTTCAATGCAAAGGCGGCGGAATTCAGGTATCGCGCGACCGCCGGCAACCGGAACCCGGTAATAACCGGCGAGTTGTCGCATTCGCTCGGCGGAAACATCGGAGCACAAAACCCCACAACCGACCAGCTGACCGGGCGCATTGTCGGGCGTTGGTCCATTTATCAGGGCGGCAAGCTCGACAGCGACCAGCGCCGCGACCTCGCGCTTTATCAGCAGACGCTTGCGCAGGTCCAGCAGGTTGGACGGGTTGTGCGTCAGGACGTCTATGATGCCTATACGGCGCTCAGCACGGCCACCGCTGCCATCCGCGCCAATCGGGAGGCGGTGCGTGCGGCCCAAGTCGCCTTTGAAGGTGTGCGCGAAGAAGCCAAGCTTGGCGCACGCACAACGCTGGACACGCTCGATGCGGAACAAGAGCTGCTGTCAGCCCGTTCCAACCTTGTGACCTCGATCCGGGATCAATATGTCGCCACTTACCAGGTTCTGGCGGCGATGGGCCTTTTGACGGTCGAACATCTGAACCTCGGTGTGGATGTCTATGACCCCGACGTCAACGTGCGCGACGCGACCCGCCAACAACTTGGACCTTTCGGCACGCGCCGCAGCGAGATTCTGAGGAAAATTCAGAAAAGACGGGGAAACTGAACCAGCCCCCCTGTTGTTTGAACGCAGCATTCGGCGTAAGCTGCTGCGCGAGGCAAGAGGAGTGGACAGATGTCCGAAACAGGCAGGAAAATGGACGTCGAGGACGTCCTGTCGTCGATTCGTCGGCTGGTTTCAGAAGAAGCGCGCGAGGATCAAAGCGCACTTGAGGCTAATGACGCTTCGGTCGAGAATATTGATCAACTTATTGATAGTGAACCGGAAAAACTGGTTTTGACGCCATCTTTACGGGTGCCGGAGGACGAAAAACCGGTCCCGCCGACATCCGAGATCGAACGCCGGATCGCGGACATTGAAAACCGCGTCAATACCGAGGCCGCAGCCTTGCCGGGTGCGGGGCCCCAGGGTTCCGTTGACAATGCTCCAGCAGCGATGATTTCCGCGCTA
>CAYWND010000658.1:0-1886 GCA_964459085.1 uncultured Oceanibium sp.
ACGCCCCGGATCTTGCCAACCTTGTTGGTGGTGTCGATGCCGGGGATATCGTCGCCCGGTTTCGCCACCACGACCTTGATCCCGGCCCGCGCATTGGGCGCGCCGCAGACAATCTGTTCGATCCCGCCCTCGGTCTGGACCTTGCACACCCGCAGACGGTCGGCATCCGGGTGCTGCTCGGCCTCGAGCACCTCGCCCACCGTGAACGCCCCCAGCCGGTCCGCTGGGTTGGACACGTCTTCAACCTCCAGCCCCAGATCCGTCAGGGCGTAGAGAATGTCGTCAAGGCTGGCGTCGGTTTCCAGATGGTCCTTGAGCCATGAGAGCGTGAATTTCATCGCAGTGCCGTTCCTGGGTCCGTTGTCGGCGGTGTTCTAGTAGATCGCCCGCACGAGGAAAAGAGCCAAGTCCCTGTGTTCGCTACACATTTGAATATGTCACTGGAATTCCCGGGTTTTTAGTGAAATTGAGCGATTTGGCCGAGGGAAAGACATGCAGAGGCCGCATTCCCGCCATGGTTGATGGTAAATATCGGTTCCGAGGTCGGGGCGTAGTTAGGGCCAGAGATAGTCATGTTACAGAAGTTTCGGAAGTTTCTGAATGACACGAGCGGGGCGGTCACCGTGGACTGGGTTGTCCTTACGGCAGCCGTGGTCGGCCTGAACGTCGTCATGATCATCAACATCATCGAAGACGGTTTGGAAGTGAACGGTCAGTTGATCGGCGAAGCGATCGGTGATGCCGAGGAATTCATCAGCGACCCAGCCTCATCGATTATCGAGTTGAACGAGGAAGAGGCAGGCGGAACAGGTCCGTCGACCTGACACGCACGCGCTGTCGTTCAATCTATCTTCTCAATAGCTGATGCCGCCGTGGATCGTGGGAACGTTCAGGGCGGCAAATCCGTAGTGGCGCAGCCAGCGTAGATCGCTGTCAAAGAAAGCCCGCAGGTCCGGGATCCCGTATTTCAGCATCGCCAGCCGATCGATCCCCATCCCGAACGCAAAACCCTGCCACTGATCCGGGTCCACGCCTGCCGCCTGCAGCACCTTGGGATGCACCATGCCCGAGCCCAGGATCTCCATCCAGTCGTCGCCCTCGCCGATCTTCAATTGTCCGTCAGTCCAGGAACAGCGGATATCGACTTCGGCCGAGGGTTCGGTGAACGGGAAATGCGACGCCCGGAACCGCAGCTCGATGGCCTCGACGTCAAAGAACGCCCGGCAGAACTCTTCCAGGGTCCATTTCAGGTTCGCCATCGACACGTCGCGGTCGATGCACAGCCCCTCGTACTGGTGGAACATGGGCGTGTGCGTCTGGTCATAGTCCGCGCGATAAACCCGGCCCGGCGCGATAATGCGGCACGGCACGCCATGCTCTTCCATATGCCGGATCTGTACAGGCGAGGTGTGGGTGCGCAGGACATGAGGCGGGCGATTGTCGCCCGCATCACGGTGCATATAGAATGTGTCGTGTTCCTGCCGGGCGGGATGTTCGGGCGGGATGTTCAGCGCATCGAAATTGTAGTGATCGGTTTCAACCTGGGGACCTTCGGCAACCGCATAGCCAAGATCGGCAAAGATCGCGATCACCTCTTCGGTGACCTGGCTGACGGGATGGATGGTGCCCTGCTGCGCGGGCCGGGGCGGCACGGTCACATCGACCCACTCGCTGGCCAGCCGCGCCTCTAACGCCGCATCCGCCAGCGCTGTGCGCCGCAACGCCAGCGCATCGCCCAGATCGGTTTTCAACGCATTCAGCGCCGGACCCGCGACCTGGCGCTCCTCGGGCGTCATGCCGCCCAACTCGCGCATCTTCAGACTGACCTCGCCCTTCTTGCCCAGCGCGGCAATGCGGACCTCTTCCAGCGCGGCTTCGTCCGCCGC
>CAYWND010000659.1:0-1885 GCA_964459085.1 uncultured Oceanibium sp.
GCCAGCGTGATTTCAGCCACCGACAGCCACGGCGCGGCCTCTGCGGACAGGTCGGCCTCGGTCAGCGCGGCCAGCACGTCGCGCGACTTCGGCCCCATGACCATCAGCGCGGCGTCGCGGTCATATCCACGGCTCAGGCGCACACCCTCTGCCCCCGCCAGCGCGGCGGTCAGCCAGTCGTAGTCGCGCAGGTCGGCCAGTGTCGGCCCGCATAGCAGGAACCGGTCCTCGGCCAACCGGGCAATCGTGGCCTCTGACCAGATCCGGCCCTTGGGCGTCAGCATGTACGACAGACGCACCCGGCCAGGCCCCGGCATCGCACCGCAGAACACACGCGAAAGCGCGGCCTCGGCACCGGGGCCTTCGATGCTGTACTTGGTGAACCCGCCGTGATCCATCACGCCGACATGATCGCGCACGGTCTCGCATTCGCCGCGCACCGCGTCATGCCAGGGCTCATGGTGAAAGCTGAGGCCCTCATACCCCTTGTCCCGCGCGGTCTCGGTCTGGAACCAGAACGCGCGTTCCCAACCCGCGATCTGCCCCATCACCGCGCCCTTGGCCTTCAGCGCGTCGTAAAGCGGCGTACGCTTCACCGGACGGCCCGAGGGCATGATCCGGTGGGGATAGGAAATGGCGTATTGCAGGTCATAGTGCTCGGACGCGCGGGCATGGGCATAGTCCTGCGTCGCCCAATCGCCGAAGCGGCGCGGATCCCAGGCAGAGAGATCCCATTCGGTTTCACCCTCGGTGATCCATTCCGCCATGGCCTTGCCGATAGCCGCCGAATGGGTGATCCCGATCTGAACGCCGGTGGCGTGATAGAAATTCGGCGCGCCTGCCGCCGGACCCACCAAGGGCATCGCATCGGGCGAATACGCAATCGGGCCGTTCACGAAACGCTGCGCCCCGGCCTTTCCCAAGAGCGGTACATGCACCATCGTGGCCTCGAGCACGTCGAGGATATCGTCCACCGAATCCGGGAAAAGCTGGTGTGCGAAGTCATCCGGCGGGCCGTTCTTGGCCCAGGCCGGGCGGCCCTCATGCGCATAAGAGCCAAGAAGGAATGCGTTCCGCTCGCGCCGCAGGTAGAACCGGATATCCGGGTCGCGCACCAGCGGGAAGAGGTCGGTATGCGCCTCCAGCTCGGACACCGGTTCGGTCACGAGGTACTGATGCTCAAGCGTCACGACAGGCACCGACAATCCGGCCATCGCGGCGATCTTGCGGCCATAGAACCCGCCGGCATTGACCACGATATCCGCCACCACATCGCCCGTCTTGTGCGTCACATGCCATTCGCCCGACGGCCGCCTTGCGATGGCGCTGACCGGCGAGAAGCGCAGGATCCGCGCGCCAAGGTCACGTGCGCCCTTGGCCAGCGCCTGTGTCAACTGGCTGGGGTCGATATCGCCCTCGTAAGGGTCGAGAATACCGCCCAGCACCGTGTCGTCTGGCGACCAGAACGGGTGCATCTCGTCCATCTCGGCGGGCGACAGCATCCGCAGGTCGAAACCCGCACTTTCCGACACCCCGCAGAGGTGGCGAAAGAGGTCCATCCGCGCCTCGGTATGGGCGGGCCAGAAGGCCTTGGTATGGCGATAGGTGATCGGGCTGCCGACCGTGTCGCCCAGCTCTTTGTACATCCGCCACGCGTAGTTGCCCGCGCGCATGCCCAGCCACGAGGTCGCGTAGGTCGGGATATTGCCCGCCGCGTGCCAGGTCGAGCCCGAGGTCAGTTCATCCCGTTCGATCAGCACCGTGTCGGTGACCCCGGCCAGGGCAAGATGATAGAGGATCGACGTGCCGACAGCACCGCCGCCAATCACCGCAACGCGGACATGATCGGTCATGGGTCAGGTTTCCTTCAGATAGATATCGAACG
>CAYWND010000660.1:0-1883 GCA_964459085.1 uncultured Oceanibium sp.
ACCGGATCCGGATGTTCCACGTCAAGGATGCCGAGTTCAATCCGACGGGCCGTCAAGGTGTATACTCAGGCTTCCAGAGCTGGGTGGATCGTGCCGGGCGGTTCCGCTCGCTGGGTGACGGACAAGTCGACTTCGGGGCGATCTTTTCCAAGATGGCGGCCAATGATTTCGACGGCTGGGCCGTGGTCGAATGGGAATGCTGCCTAAAACATCCCGAAGATGGCGCGCGCGAAGGCGCGGCCTTTGTCCGCGACCACATCATCCGCGTAACCGAAGTGGCCTTTGACGACTTTGCATCCGGCGGTACGGACGAGGCAACCAACAAACGTATGCTGGGGATTTCGTAATGGCGCGCATCCGTCTTGGAATGGTCGGTGGTGGCAGGGATGCCTTTATCGGAGGTGTGCACCGCATCGCCAGCCGGATCGACGATCACTACGAACTGGTCGCAGGCGCGCTGAGTTCGACGCCGGAGAAGTCCATTGCCAGCGGCAAGGATCTGGGCCTGGCCGAGGACCGCTGCTATCCTGACTTCAAGTCGATGGCGATCCGCGAAGCGCGGCTGAAAGAGGGCATCGATGCGGTGGCCATCGTGACACCCAACCACATGCACTACCCGGCTGCGCGCGAGTTTCTGAAACGCGGGATCCATGTGATCTGCGACAAGCCGCTGACCTCGACGTTGGCGGATGCCAAGAAACTGGTCAAGCTGGCCGAGGACAGTGGCCTCGTCTTTGCGCTTACCCACAACTACACCGGCTACCCGATGATCCGGCAGGCGCGCGAAATGGTGCAGTCGGGCGAATTGGGCGACATCCGCGTAATCCAGACCGAATACCCCCAGGATTGGCTAAGCGACAAGCTGGAGGATACGGGCCAGAAACAGGCCGGTTGGCGTACCGATCCGGCGCAGTCCGGCGCAGGAGGGTCCACGGGGGACATTGGAACACATGCCTTCAACCTGGCCAGTTTCGTCACTGGACTGAAACTGACCCAGCTTTGTGCCGAACTGGACACGTTCGTTGAGGGGCGCGAGCTGGACGACAACGGCATGGTGCTGATGCGGTTCGAAAGCGGGGCCAAGGGGGCGCTGTGGTGTTCCCAGGTCGCACCGGGCAACGAGAATGCGCTGGCGCTGCGGGTCTACGGCACCAAAGGCGGGATCGAATGGCGTCAGGAAGACCCCAACTATCTGTGGTACACGCCGCTGGGCGAACCCAAGCGCCTGCTGACCCGTGGCGGCGCGGGTTCCGGGGCTGCCGCTGGCCGCGTCAGCCGCATTCCGCCAGGCCACCCCGAAGGGTATCTCGAAGGGTTTGCGAACATCTATACCGAAGCCGCCGCAGCTATCCGCGCCGCCCAATCCGGCGAAGCGTTGGACAAGGATGTTGTCTTTCCCACCGTTCATGACGGCCTTAGGGGGATCGAATTTGTCACGGCCTGTGTGAACTCTTCGAAACGCGGCGGGGTCTGGGTGAATGTCTGAGCTAAGGGTTCAAAACCTGCGGCGCGAGTTTGGATCCGTCGTCGCGCTCGACGACATCACGTTCGATGTGGCGGATGGCGAATTCTTCTGTCTGCTCGGCCCCTCATCCTCGGGCAAGACGACGACGCTGCGCGCGATTTCCGGGCTCGAGGATCTGGCAAAAGGATCCGTTCACTTCGCTGGGCAGGATGTGACCGAGGCCCCTGTTCAAGGGCGCGGCATGTCGATGATCTTCCAGACATTTGCGCTCTATCCGCATCTCAGCGTTGGCTCCAACCTTGCTCACCCGTTGCGGCGGTCCGGCGTTGATGCGGCAGAGGTCAAGAAACGCGTTGGCGAGGTGGCCGAACTGCTTCGCGTCACCCATACGCGCGATCGCAAGCCCAACACGCTGTCA
>CAYWND010000661.1:0-1880 GCA_964459085.1 uncultured Oceanibium sp.
TGCATCGCGCGGTGCACGGCGGGGGCAACGGCGGCCGGGGCGTTGGCGGAGATCGCGAGGGCGTCGACGCCTGGGGCGATCGGGGAATTGATGACCGCGATCTGGCCTTCTGCGGTGGTGTCGGTCGGGCCGGTATAGATGATCTCGACATTGCCCAACTCGCCAGCGGCCTCTTCGGCGCCTTCGGCGGCGGCTTCAAAGAAACCGATGCCCAGCGCCTTGACCACCAGTGCGATGCGCATGTCATCCTGCGCCATTGCAGTTGTGCCCAGCAGGCTTGCCCCAAGGCCCAGCCCGGCAATGACCGAAGTGAACGTGCGACGTTTCATGTTGGATCCTCCCTGAAAGTCTCGTTTTTGGTTTCGTGTTGCCGAGGCGGTTACGAGGCCGCCTCTTCCTCTTGAACACCGCCCGAACGGGCGACGATCAGCTTTACGTCTGCGGCCTCCAGCATGGCTGCCGCCTGGTCGGGTATGCGGTCGTCAGTGATCACGGTGGTGATGCGGACCAGCGGGCACAGCACCAGGCTGGACCGCTGCGAAAATTTCGAGCTGTCGACCAGCACCACCAATTCGTCGGCCTGGCCGATCAGTTTCTGTTCCGCCTGGATCAGCAACGGGTCGGCCTCCATCAGGCCCAGCGGCCCCAGGCCCTGTGCGCCCATGAACATCCGCTTGGCATAAAAGTTCCGGGTCACGTCGTTTTCAAAGGGCGACAGGATGATGTTCTGTTCGCGATAGATCGCTCCGCCCGACAGCATGATCGTATTCTTGGAATGCTTCAGAAGGTGCTCGGCGATCGGGAACGAGTTGGTAAAGATCTGCAATCGCCGGCTGGCCAGCGGATGCACCATCTGAAAGGTGGTCGTGCCCCCATTTATGATGATGCTCTCACCATCCTCGCACAGACTGACCGCCGCCAGGGCAATCGCCTGCTTTTCCGCAATCTTCATGGTTTCGTTGACGGCAAACGGCCGTCCGGCCAGACCAACAAACTGCGGCGGCGTGATCGCTTCGGCACCGCCGCGTACCCGGCGCAGCTTCTGCTGCATGTGCAGGGTCGAGATGTCGCGACGGATCGTGGCTTCGGAAACACCGGTCAGGCTGCACAGATCCACCACAGTCACCACCGGACGGTCTTGAACCGCAGAAAGTATGATCCTATGGCGTTCTTTTTCGTGCAAATCCGCCTCCCAATCCTGGAACGGTGCGCAGATTCGCCGCCTCTGTCAATCAAATTCGATCAAGAGTGTTCATATTGTGCAGTGCAATGATTGAACATGACTGATTGTGATTGACATAACGTCGCAACAGCATAAGCCTGTACCAGTGCCCGCGCCACGATCCAGCGGATGCAGCAGAGAGGGGAGCATGTTGAAAACGGTTGAAAACCAACTGCTTGAGAACAGGTGGGACCCGCAGGCTGCGGCGGGAAAATCCGAATCGGAACTGCTGCTGTATCGGTCCAACATCTTGGGTGCGGACAAGCGCGTGACCAACTACGGCGGCGGCAACACCTCGGCCAAGGTGATGGAAACCGACCCGCTGACCGGTCAACAGGTCGAGGTGTTGTGGGTCAAGGGATCAGGCGGCGATATAGGGTCGATGAAGATCGATGGATTCGCCACGCTCTACATGGACAAGCTCGAGGCTTTGAAGGGGCTTTATCGCGGGGTCGATTACGAGGACCAGATGGTCTGCTACCTGCCGCATTGCACCTTCAACCTCAATCCGCGGGCCGCATCCATCGACACCCCCTTGCACGCCTATGTGCCCCGCAAGCATGTCGATCACGTCCATGCGGATGCAATCATCGCGATCGCCGCGTCGAAAAACTCGCGGGATCTGACACAGCAGATTTTCGGCGACCGCATCGGCTGG
>CAYWND010000662.1:0-1878 GCA_964459085.1 uncultured Oceanibium sp.
AACGCCGGCTTCAGCAGATTCGATGCGTCCATAGCACCACCCGACGTCGCCCCGGCGCCAATCACGGTGTGAATCTCATCGATGAACAGGATGGCGCCTTCGTAGTTCTCGACTTCCTTCATCACGGCTTTCAGCCGCTCTTCGAAGTCACCGCGATAGCGTGTCCCGGCCAGCAACGCCCCCATATCGAGAGCGAAAATCGTCGATTCTAGCAGGACCTCCGGCACCTCGGCCTTGATAATCTTACGTGCCAGGCCTTCGGCAATCGCCGTCTTGCCAACGCCGGGATCACCGACCAAAAGCGGATTGTTCTTCTGGCGCCGGCACAGCACCTGAATGGTCCGCAGCACTTCGGCCTCACGACCGATCAACGGATCAATCTTTCCGTCACGGGCCTTGCGGTTGAGATCGACACAGTAGGTATTGAGTGCATCCGCACCCTTCTTCTCGCCGCCTTCTTCCTCGGCGGCCGCCTCATCTTCGACCCCCCGCACGCGCCGCGGCTCCGACATTCCCGGACGCTTGGCGATGCCGTGGCTGATGTACTGAACGGCATCGAAGCGGGTCATATCTTGTTCTTGCAGGAAGAACGCCGCGTGGCTCTCGCGCTCGGCAAAGATTGCAACCAGGACGTTGGCGCCGGTCACCTCTTCGCGGCCCGAGGACTGGACATGCACCACGGCACGATGAATCACCCGTTGCACGCCGGTGGTCGGCGTTGCTTCCGATACGCCGTCGACCTCCAGCGAACCGAATTGGGTATCAATGTAATCGGCCAAGCGGGCGCGTAAGGCGGAGATGTCGACCGCACAGGCTTTCAAAACGCCAAGCGCATCACGATCATCAATCAGCGCCAGCAGCAAATGCTCCAGCGTCGCGTACTCATGATTTCGCTCGTTGGCGAACTCAAGCGCTCTGTGGAGGGTGTTCTCAAGGCTTTGGGAAAATGATGGCACAGCGTCTTACTCTTTCTCCATAGTGCATTGCAGCGGATGACCGTGCTGGCGCGAGAAGTCGATAACTTGCGTCACCTTCGTCTCCGCCACCTCGTAAGTGTACACTCCACAGATACCAACACCTTTTTGGTGAACTTGTAGCATGATGCGGGTCGCATCTTCGCGTCCTTTATTGAAGTACTTTTCAAGAACGTGAACGACGAACTCCATCGGCGTGTAGTCATCGTTCAACAACAGAACCTTGTATAGGCTCGGCTTTTTGGTTTTTGGTCGCGTTTTGGTGACAATTCCGGTGCGCCCGTCGGTGTCATCGTCGCCGCCGTTGTCGTCGTCACGCCCGCCCTCGTCGCCGGAAGCGACGGTCAAAATGTGTCGGCCCGGTAACATATGGGCACGCCGGTCCGCCCCCCATAGCGCCTCATCAGCGCCGGGCTCATGCACCCATGCCGTCTCACCGGCAAAGGCAAATCTTCCAAGCTCAGTGTATCCCATCTATTCCAACATCACAGTCCGCCGCGGCACCGCCCTGGCATGAGCCTACAACTCAATCCTACTTTACCAAACCATTCTTGAGAGAACACTATAAAGCAACTCCCAATCACAGCATCGGGAGGCGCCTCGCGCGGGTCGTCTTGGCACATAGTGATTGATCGTCAATCATTCCAGGCCCCCCGGTTCACGCTGCTTACCATCGGCTGAACACCCTGCACACCGTTAACCGATGCACCAATCTCGGACATGATCCTTGCCTGAACCACGTTAGCGAGCGGAATCAACCTCATAGATACAATTGTACCAGTGCCGTAAATGCGCCGGAAAGAGCTGTTCTGAGATAGTTGGCAAACGGGGAATGAAGAGCCATCGCATGGCGGTGGTTCGCTAGACACAGCCAGGCTGACCTCTCAGGGAGGTCTGGATCAGG
>CAYWND010000663.1:0-1871 GCA_964459085.1 uncultured Oceanibium sp.
GACGAAGGCTACGAGACCGCCAAGCAGATCCTGACCGACAAGGCCGACGATCTGAAACGCTTGGCCGAGGGGTTGCTGGAATACGAGACGCTGACCGGCAGCGAGATCACCAAGGTGATCAATGGCGAGCCGCTCAATCGCGGGTCTGATGACGATGACGCGACGTCTGATGACACTGGATCAGCATCCTCGATTGCCGCCATTCCCAAGACCGGCCGCCCGCGGCGCAAACCGCGGGACACCAGTATAGATCCGGAACCCGAACCCTCGGCCTGAGGCACGGACACACTTGGACAATAGATCCAAAAGGGGGCCACACCGGCCCCCTTTTCATTCTGTCGCTTATGTCACACTTGTGGGGCGATTGGCGTTGCCGGGTGGGCGGGGCCGAGTATGATTTTGAGTCCCGGGAGTTTCTCACAGTGTGACCTTTGCCTGTCCTCAAGGAAACAGACATCACTGGCCGAATTGTCTGGATGGGCCGCGTCGCGGACCGCGCGGCGGGGCTCGAATCCGAAACTGTTGAACGCCTTGAGATCGACTTTGATGGCATCATTGGCGACGCCCATCACGGCGCCACGCGCGCCTCGTGCCTGCGCGTCAAAACCCAGTACCCGGTCGGGACCGAGATCCGGAACACGCGCCAGATCTCGATTGTCAGCCGCGAAGAACTGGATGCGATTGCCCGCGCGATGCAACTCGACGATCTTCCGCCCGATTGGTTGGGCGCAAGCCTGGTGCTGCAAGGCATCCCGGACCTGACGCTGCTGCCGCCATCCTCGCGCCTGGTCTTCGATGGCGGCGCCAGCCTGGTGGTCGACATGGAAAACGCGCCCTGCAGTCTGCCTGCGCGCGTGATCGAGGCCCGATCGCCCGGGCGCGGTGTGTTGTTCAAACCGGCCGCACGACACCAACGCGGCATCACCGCCTGGGTGGAACGCCCCGGATCGCTGGAGATGGGCGCCACCTGTCGCCTGCACACCCCACCTCAGCGGATCTATCCCCACCTGTGACCCCGGTGCCAGCCCGGCGTTTCCGTTCCGAAACGCAGAACGGATAAGCGGTCGATTATGTCGCCTTTTTTGTCGGATTCGCGCGATCCGCGAGGGGCGACCTGAGCGATCACTGGCCCTGGTACCAGATGCGCCCGGAGACGCCCCAGACATGACTTATAAATCCGATATCGAGATCGCACGCGAGGCGAAGAAACAGCCGATCCAGGATATCGGCGCCAAGCTGGGGATCGACGGCGTACACCTGCTGCCCTTTGGCCACGACAAGGCCAAGGTGTCGGATGACTTCATTGCGGGGCTCAAGGATCGCGAGGATGGCAGACTGATCCTGGTGACGGCGATCAACCCGACACCAGCGGGCGAGGGCAAGACGACCACGACCGTCGGTCTGGGCGATGGCCTGAACGCGATCGGGAAAAAGGCAGCGATCTGTATCCGCGAGGCGTCCCTGGGCCCCTGCTTTGGCATGAAGGGTGGGGCTGCGGGTGGCGGCTATGCGCAAGTGGTGCCGATGGAGGAAATGAACCTCCATTTCACCGGGGACTTTCACGCCATCACCAGCGCGCACAACCTGCTGAGCGCGATGATCGACAACCACATTTACTGGGGCAACGAGCTGGAGATTGACGAGCGTCGCGTCACCTGGCGGCGCGTCCTGGACATGAACGACCGGGCGCTGCGCGACACCGTGACATCGCTGGGCGGCGTCGCAAACGGGTTCCCGCGCCAGACTGGTTTCGATATCACGGTGGCGTCAGAGGTGATGGCGATCCTGTGCCTGGCGACCGACCTGGACGATCTGCAGACGCGGTTGGGCGATATCATCGTCGCCTATCGGCGTGACCGCACCCCGATCTA
>CAYWND010000664.1:0-1866 GCA_964459085.1 uncultured Oceanibium sp.
GGATCGTCTTCTGCCATCGCCGCGCTCCGATATTCCCTGCCTTCGGCCATACGCGGGCGCCGCCCGGGTTTCAAGGGCGTTGGCGGGTGGCGCGCCGATCCCGGTCAGTAACTTCCGCGTCGTCCTGCCTCCTGGCAACTGCTCCTCAAGGGTCATTTGAAACCACCCCCCCACCCCAACCTCGGGAGTCTGTATAAACGCCTCCCCCCTCCCCATCCTCCCCACCCAACCACCGATGGTACCGGGTGGATAATCGGTGGTTGGGTGGGGAGGATGGGGAGGGGGGAGGTTTCCGGGGCTTGTGGGGGTGGTTCCGGATAGGTCTCCCCCTTCAGCAGGAGTATTTGGCAGAGCAAAGAAGGTCTCTCACGACGGCAAGAACACCCTTCTTTGCTGTCAAAATACTCCGGAGCGCGAGGCAGCGCCTCGCCCCGCCCTGTCACGCCCGCCAGGGCGTGGCGGGGCTAAAACGTCTCGTCCGCGCAGCGGACACCGCTGACCTCACTGGGACAATTGCGCCAGAAAGGCGGGGCCGAACCGGGCTGCGCGCTTCTCGCCCATTCCCGGCATCGCGGCAATGTCGTCCACCGATCCTGGCTGCTCGGCGACCACCCGCGCCAACAACTTGGGCGGCACGTCCAGCCAGGGGTCCAGCCCGGTCTCGCCCCGGGCCAGCCGCACCGCCTCGGCCTGCAGCCGGTCGAACAGGTCGCCACCCGCGCCGGCCACCTTGCGCCGCGCAGGGTGGACCGCGGCCGGGGTCTCGCCGGTGATCACTTCCAGAAACGCGGCACCATATTTTTCCAGCTTTTTCTGGCCGACCCCGGTGATCCCGGCCATGGCGTCCAGGCTGTCCGGGCGCTGCTCGGCCATCTCGATCAGGGTCGCGTCGTTGAACACCATATAAGCCCGCAGGCGCCCTGTCTCGGCCAGGGCGCGCCGCTTGGCCTTCAATGCCGCCAGCAGACCCGCATCCTCGTCACGCACCAATGCGCGCCCGGCGGGCCGGGCAGCACTGGTCGCCTGGACCAGATCGCGGCGCAAGGTAACCTCGGCCTCTCCGCGCAACAGGGGACGCGCGGCCTCGGTCATCCTCAGCGCGCCGTGCCGCGCCACATCCGGCCGCAGATAATCGAGGCCCTGAAGCTGCCGGAACACCACCGCCCATTCGGCCTTGGACAGATCCTTGCCACACCCGAACGTGGGCAGGCGATCATGCCCCCGGGCCATCACCTTGTCGGTCGCAACCCCACGCAGGATGTCGATCAGGTGTCCCGCACCGAAACTCTCGCCCGTTCTCAGAACGGCAGAGAACGCCTTGCGCGCGGCTTGCGTCCCGTCAAAGGTCTGGGGCGGGGTTTGGCAGATGTCGCAATTGCCGCACCCCTCGGCCCGGCTTTCCCCAAAATAGGACAGCAGCACCTGCCGCCGGCACCGATGCGTCTCGGCCAGACCCAGCAACGCGTTCAGGCGGCCATGATCGACCGACTTGCGATCCGCCTCGGCCAGGCCCTCGTCGATCTGGGCGCGGCGCAGGCGGATATCCTCGGCACCGTACAGCGTCAGCGTCTCGGCCGGGGCGCCGTCGCGGCCCGCGCGCCCGATCTCCTGATAATAGGCCTCGATCGACTTGGGCAGATCGGCATGGGCCACGAACCGGATATCGGGCTTGTCGATCCCCATGCCAAACGCCACCGTGGCACAGACCACCAGCCCGTCCTCGCGCTGGAACCGCTCTTCGGCGATGCGCCGCGCTTCGGGGTCCATCCCGGCATGATAGGCCAGCGCCTCGACCCCCTCTTCGGCCAGCGCCTGGGCCAGCGTTTCGGTCTTGGCCCGGGTCGCGCAATAGACGATCCCCGACTG
>CAYWND010000665.1:0-1858 GCA_964459085.1 uncultured Oceanibium sp.
GGCCCTTGCGCATCTGGACTGCGGCCCAGATCTTGCGGTCGGCATACATCAGGAAGGCCAGCGCCACCAGGATGCAGACCGTGACCAGCAGGCATTGCGCCAGGATCACCAGGAAGATGCCGAAGGGGCTTTGAAGAAACTCGACCATGTATCCCTACTCCGCCGCCATCGCCGTATGCCGCTCCGCCGCCAGTTTGCTCAACTCGGCCATGACGGTCGAGGCGCGGGCGATCGGGTTGGTCTGATAGTGATCCGTGATGGCCGAGGTGAACGCCCCCTCGCCCAGCGGGCCCTGCGGCAGGGCCGGTCCGTCATTTTCCGGCACCTCGTCGAGTGCTGCCAGATGCGGCACCGCCTCGTACATCGCCGCGCGCACCGCCGCCAGGCTGTCGAAGGGCAGCGTTGCCCCCAACTCGGCGCTCAGCGCACGGATGATGGCCCAGTTTTCCTTGGCCTCGCCCGGGGGGAAGCCCGCGCGCGCCGCCATCTGCGGGCGGCCTTCGGTGTTCACGAAGGTGCCGCTCTCTTCGGTATAGGCCGCGCCCGGCAGGATCACGTCCGCGCGATGCGCACCCCGATCGCCGTGAGATCCCTGGTAGATCACGAACGGTCCTGCCGCGATGTCGATCTCGTCGGCGCCCAGGTTATAGACCACGTCCGCGCCTTCCAGCGCAGCCTCGATACCGCCTTCGGTGGCAAAGCCCAGATCCATGCCGCCCACCCGGGCCGCAGCGGTGTGCAGGATCAGCAGCCTCGACTCCGTGTCGACGGCGAACTTTTGCGCCGCCGCCAGCACCGCCGCACCATCCGCCCCGGTCAACGCACCCTGCCCGACGATCACCATCGTCCGTCGGCTCAGCGCGTCCTCCTTGGACCCCTCGTTCAGGTTCGCCAGCCCCTCCCGGCCCTCTCCCAGATGGGAATACTCGTAGGTCAGATCCACTGCCTCGCCGACGACCCCCACCTTCGCGCCGCGCAGCCACGCCTTGCGGATGCGGGCATTCAGGACCGGCATCTCCTTGCGCGGGTTGGTCCCGATCAGCATGATCGCGTCCATATCCTCGATCTCTTCGACCGTTCCCGTGCCGACATAGGCCGCACGATTGCCGATCGGCAGGGCCGCGCCATCCACCCGGCACTCGACCTTGCCGCCGGCGCCGCCGATCAGCTCTTTCAGCGCGAACATCGCCTCGGCCGGCACCAGATCCCCGGCAATCGCCGCCACCGTCTTGCCATTGCACGCCTCGGCGACGGCGGCAAAGGCCTCGCCCCAGCTTGCCGGGCGCAGCTTCCCGTCGCGGCGCACATAAGGCCGGTCCAGCCGCTGGCGGCGCAGACCATCCCAGATAAAGCGCGACTTGTCGGAAATCCATTCCTCGTTCACGCCGTCATGGTTGCGCGGCAGGATCCGCATCACCTCGCGCCCCTTGGCATCGACCCGGATGTTTGACCCCAGCGCATCCATCACATCGATGCTCTCGGTCTTGGTCAGCTCCCACGGGCGCGCTGTGAACGCATACGGTTTCGAGGTCAGCGCCCCCACCGGACACAGGTCAATCACGTTGCCCTGCAACTCGCTGGTCAGCATCTGCCCCAGATAGGACGTGATCTCGCTGTCCTCACCGCGGCCGGTTTGACCCATCTCGGACACACCCGCGACCTCGGTCGTGAACCGAACGCAACGGGTGCAGGAAATGCAACGCGTCATCTGCGTGCCGACCAACGGCCCCAGATCCGGGTCCACCGCGGCGCGCTTGGGCTCGCGATAGCGGCTGAAATCGACGCCATAGGCCATCGCCTGGTCCTGCAGGTCGCACTCGCCGCCCTGATCGCAGATCGGGCAATCCAGGGGATGGTT
>CAYWND010000666.1:0-1853 GCA_964459085.1 uncultured Oceanibium sp.
GGCGGTGATCGAACACATGCATCCGGCGAGGGCCTCGTGACCCGCGCGCCGTTCCATGTCCGCATGCGGTGCAGCCCGTGAAGCTGAGCGTGTGGACATACGAGGGCCCGCCCCATGTCGGCGCGATGCGCGTGGCAACCGGAATGCGCGGCCTGCACTATGTGCTGCACGCGCCGCAAGGCGACACCTATGCCGATCTTCTGTTTACGATGATCGAGCGCCGTGGGCACCGCCCGCCGGTGACATACACGACTTTCCAGGCGCGGGATCTTGGCGCGAATACGGCGGAATTGTTCAAGGAAACCTGCCGCGCCGCCTATCATCGGTTCCAGCCCCAGGCGCTGATCGTGGGATCAAGCTGCACCGCCGAGTTGATCCAGGATGACCCTGGCGGCCTGGCGCTGAGCATGGGCCTGCCGGTGCCGGTGATCCCGCTGGAATTGCCCAGCTATCAACGCAAGGAAAACTGGGGCGCGTCCGAGACCCTGTTCCAGATCGTGCGTCACCTGGCGCGGCCGTGCCCGTCAAACTCGCATCTCAGTTGCAACATCCTGGGCGGCACGGCGCTGGGCTTCCGCCACCGTGATGACGTGGCCGAGATTCGCAGGCTGTTGGAGGGCATGGGGATCGCGGTGAACGTCTGCGCCCCATTGGATGCAACACCTGCGGATATTGCGCGGCTTCCGGCGGCAGAATTCAACGTAATGCTCTACCCCGAGATTGCCGAACCCGCCTGCCGTTGGCTGGAACGCGAATACGGGCAGAAGTTTACCCGGACCATTCCAGTGGGCGTCGGTGCCACGCGGGATTTCGTGGACGAGATCGGCCAGATCGTCGGTCGCAAGATGGATGCGCACGAGGATGGTCTCAGGTTGCCCTGGTGGTCGGCATCGGTCGATTCCACCTACCTGACCGGCAAACGGGTGTTCATCTTCGGGGATGGCACCCATGCGCGGGCCGCGGCGCGGGTAGCCAGCCAGGAGATGGGGTTCGAGGTCGTGGGTCTTGGTTGCTACAACCGCGAGTTCGCCCGCGAGATCCGGACCACCGCCCGCGATCTGGGGGTCGAGCCGCTGATCTCGGACGACTACCTCGAGGTCGAGGCAGCGATCGAAGCCGCCGCGCCCGAGCTGATCCTGGGCACCCAGATGGAGCGCCATATCGGCAAGCGGCTGGGCATTCCCTGCGCGGTAATCTCGGCACCTGTGCATGTTCAGGACTTTCCTGCCCGCTACAGTCCCCAAATGGGGCACGAGGGTGCCAACGTTCTGTTCGACACCTGGGTGCATCCGCTGGTCATGGGCCTCGAGGAACACCTGTTGACGATGTTCCGCGAGGATTTCGAGTTCCATGATGCTGCCGGGCCCTCGCACCTGGCGTCCCACGCGCCCGCGACGGCGCAGCCGGCGCCGGCTGACGAGGTGGGGGCACAAGCCCCCGGCGAGGAAAACGGACAAGGTCCCATGGGCGAGGTGATCTGGCTGGCCGAGGCCGAGCGCGAGTTGCGCAAGATCCCGTTCTTTGTGCGCGGCAAGGCACGGCGCAATACCGAAACCTTCGCCACCGAACGCGGGCTGTCCGAAATCTCGATCGAAACCCTGTATGACGCAAAGGCGCACTATGCCAGATGATGGCCGGCATATGCGCGTGACGGGCATCCGGTTCGTCATCGTCACGCTGGATGCGCATCTGGCGGGTCATGCGGCACGCGCGCAAGAAAAGCTGGCCCAGGACATGGGTGTAACTGTTTCCGACCTGCTCAAGCTGCCTAACCTGGCCGCCATCCTCACATTCCACGTCGCCAATGGTATGGTTTTGGCCAAGGACCTCCACAAGGGCCAAGAAATCGTAAC
>CAYWND010000667.1:0-1849 GCA_964459085.1 uncultured Oceanibium sp.
CAGGCGCGGGCGCCGTTGGCGCAGCCGGTGCGCTGATCGGTGTCGTGCCCGGCGGGCTCAGCGGCTCCATCATGAATTTCGTCAGGAACCAGCCGGCCCCGACAAACACCAATATCGCCAGGAACAGCGACGCCATCCATCCAAAGCCGCCGAAAAACTGCAACAGCACGCAGATGAACACCGCGCCCAACAGCGCGATGCCCCAGCTGACCAGCAGGCTCATCTGCTTTGCATCAAAGTCTTTTTCCGCACTCATGAGGGTATCTCCCTGATTTCTTGCTCCCCCCGGGTGGGTGGCGGGGGCTCTCCGGTTCAGGCCTGATCAGGTCCCCTCTGCAAAGTCTTTGGCCTGCGATACCCAGTTATCACGACTGACACGTCCCTTGAAACCTTCAAGATTGTCATCGACCCAGGCAATTTCGGTATCGGTCCAGGCGGCAATCTGGTCAAAGTGGAAATAGCCCATGGAATGGAGCAGTTTTTCCAGTTTGGGACCGACCCCCTTGATCCGTTTCAAATCGTCGGGCTGACCGCCCCGCGCCTCGGTCAGGCCCTGCGGTTTCTGCCCCGCATCAGCCGGGGCAGCGGGCGCCTTATCTGCAATAGGCGCCACCTTCTTGGCCACCTTTTTCACGCCCTTGTGCAGCTTGCTCAGGAACTCGGTGTCCTCGTCGCCGCTGATCCGCTTGACCGTGTCGCCCAGAACACCCGCAATCCCGACCGAGGCGTTGCTGTCATGCCCGCCCGCGTAGTCAGTCAACGAGGTCAGCGCACCCTCGGGCTCGGATGCGAACCGTCCGTTCTGCGGGCCCGGTGTGGGCACCTCGCCCTTGGCAAAGGCCTCCAGGATGCCTGCGAAACTCTCCGCCGTCAGATCCTCGTAATAATCCTTGCCGATCTGGGCCATCGGCGCGTTGGAACACGCACCCAGGCACTCGACCTCTTCCCAGCTGAACTTGCCATCCGCGCTCAACTCATGGGCGGACCCGGCGATCTTGTCCTTGCAGACCGCGATCAGATCCTCGGCCCCGCAGATCATGCAGGACGTCGTGCCGCAGACCTGCACATGGGCGACGCTGCCCACGGGCTGCAACTGGAACATGAAATAGAAACTGGCGACCTCCAGCACGCGGATATAGGCCAGATCCAGCATCCGCGCGATCTCCTCGATCGCGGGCTTGCTGACCCAGCCCTCCTGCTCCTGCGCGCGCCACAGCAGCGGGATCACCGCACTGGCCTGACGCCCTTCGGGATATTTCGAGATCTGCCCTTCGGCCCAGGCCAGATTGCCGGGCGTGAAGGCGAAGCTTTCGGGTTGTTCGGGGTGGAGACGACGGAGCATCTGCGCTCAACCTCTTTCGTTAACTTTTGCGGGGATCCGGCCGGTTTGCACTATCAAACCCATATCAAACCCCTACCAAACCCATACATCGATTTTGCCCGTTAACCTCACCGATCCACCTCGCCGAACACGATGTCCAGGCTGCCCAGCACCGCGCTGACATCGGCCAGCTGGTGGCCCGTGCACAGGTGGTCCATGGCCGCCAGATGGGCGTAACCCGGGGCCCGGATCTTGGCCTTGTAGGGCTTGTTGGTGCCGTCCGCGACCAGATAGACCCCGAACTCGCCCTTGGGCGCCTCGACCGCGGCATAGACCTCGCCGGCGGGGACGTGAAAGCCTTCGGTATACAGCTTGAAGTGATGGATCAGCGCTTCCATCGAGGTCTTCATGTCGGCGCGGCTGGGCGGTGTCATCTTGCCCCTTGCCAACACGTCCTGACCTTGGGTTTCCGCAAGCTTATCAAGCGCCTGCCCCATGATCTTCAAGCTTTCCCGCATCTCGGCCATG
>CAYWND010000668.1:0-1845 GCA_964459085.1 uncultured Oceanibium sp.
AATCTGAAGGTCATTCCCGCGCCGTTGGTCTCCGTGCTCTTCGGCACGGTCGCCTCGCCATAGGCAAACAGCAGCTTGGCGCCGTGCTTGATCACACCGCCGTATTCCTGGCTGGTCCCGGGCAGGAAACCCGGTACATCGACAAAGGTCAGGATCGGGATCTCGAACGCATCGCAGAACCGCACGAACCGCGCCGCCTTGCGTGACGAATCGATATCCAGACACCCCGCCAGCACCATTGGCTGGTTCGCCACCACGCCGACGGTGGACCCCTCCAACCGGATGAACCCGGTCATGATGTTCTTGGCAAAATCCTTCTGGATCTCGAAAAAATCACCCTCGTCCGCGACTTTCACGATCAACTCGTGCATGTCGTAGGGCATGTTGGGATTATCGGGCACCAGCGTGTCCAGGCTCTCCTCGACGCGATCCGGAGCATCAAAAAACGGGCGAACCGGCACCGTGTCGCGATTGTTGAGTGGTAGAAAGTCGATCAGGCGTCGGGTCTCCTGCAGCGCCTCGATATCGTTTTCGAACGCCGCATCCGCGACCGAGGACTTCGACGTATGGGTTTTGGCGCCGCCCAGTTCCTCGGCAGTCACAACCTCGTTGGTGACGGTCTTGACCACGTCCGGGCCGGTCACGAACATGTAGGACGAATCGCGCACCATGAAGATGAAGTCCGTCATCGCGGGCGAATAGACCGCACCCCCCGCACACGGCCCCATGATGACGCTGATCTGGGGCACCACGCCCGATGCCATGATGTTACGCTGGAACACCTCGGCATATCCGGCAAGCGAGGCCACACCTTCCTGAATTCGGGCACCACCCGAGTCGTTTAGCCCGATAACCGGCGCGCCGTTGCGCGTCGCAATGTCCATGATCTTGCAAATCTTCTGCGCGTGGGTTTCCGACAGCGATCCGCCAAGCACGGTGAAGTCCTGAGAAAAGACATAGACCTGGCGTCCGTTGACCGTACCCCAGCCGGTCACAACGCCATCGCCTGGATATTTCTGTTCCGCCATACCGAAATCCGTCGCCCGATGCGCGACAAACATGTCGAATTCTTCGAAACTGCCCTCGTCCAGCAGGACCTCGATCCGCTCGCGCGCGGTCAGCTTGCCCTTGGCGTGCTGCGCATCGATCCGGCGCTGCCCGCCGCCCAGGCGTGCCTCGGCCCGCCGCGCCTCGAGCTGGTCGAGAATATCCTTCATAGCATTCCTCCCGGTCTTTGCGCTGCAACATAGCGGCGATGGCATATGAGTTGAAAGACTGAACTTGTGGATTTGCAAACTTATGCGATACTGAGGCCTGTAAATTGCGAATTTGGAAAGTTGGCTCGTGAGGAAAGCAGAACTCGACGCTCTGGGTTTCGAAGACGGCAGAATCACCGGATTCCAGCCACGCTTCCAGTCGATCGAGGAGGATTGGGAGCGTTATACCGATGCACTGGTCGCACTCGAAGAACGCGGTCTGGTCCCTGCACAAAAGGGCAAATCCCTCTACGGGTTGTACTGCCAAGACCTGTATCCCTGGCTGACCCAGCAATACTTCGAGGCCGGCCGCCTAAACCAGATCGAAACTCACTACACACCGGCAGGCGAGGCGTTCTTCGGTCCGATCTACGAGGGCCATCGCTGGGTGCTGGACCGGTTGCAAGAGATTGGCGAAGGCGCCCGGGTTTTGCGCATCTGGCGGGCGCATACGGGGCTGATCAAGGGTGAGTACTGGTGGTACATCTCCGAAAAGAAGGCGGGCTTTCGGGTGACGAAAAACTATCTCGCCCCCGAAACGCAGCAGCGTGCGGAATATGACGCGCTTGTTGCGCGCATTCACTACAAG
>CAYWND010000669.1:0-1832 GCA_964459085.1 uncultured Oceanibium sp.
AGCGACGGCGGGTGTCGATCCGGAACGTGTGCTGATCTTTCATTCGCTGTCCAAGCGATCAAACCTGCCAGGCCTGAGATCCGGCTTCGTGGTTGGTGGTCCGCGCGCGATTCGCGAGATGAAGCAGTTGCGCAACTACGCCGGCGCGCCGTTGCCATTGCCACTGCAACGGGCGGCGGAGGCGTTGTGGCGTGACGAGGTGCATGTCGAGGAAAACCGCGCGCTCTATCGCGCCAAGTTCGAACTGTGCGACCACATTCTGGGCAATATGCCTGGATACACTGCCCCGCAGGCCGGGTTCTTTCTGTGGCTGAAGATCGGGGACGAAGAGGCAATGACCAAAAGGTTGTGGTCTGAACGCGGGGTTAAGGTCTTGCCGGGAACATATCTGTCGCGTGATCCGGGGGACGGGACCGGAAATCCCGGCACAGGGTATATTCGCGCCGCCCTGGTGGCGCCTTATGACGAAGTAAACGCGGGTCTGTCAGCGATCCGGGAGGTAATCGGGGAACATGGGTATGGCAGCGGCTAAGGCCAGGGGGCGCCAGCGAAGCAAGGCAAAGGCCCCCTTGGTCGAAAAGAAAACCGAAGAGGCGCTGCGCCGCCGGGGAAAGGAACTGATCGGTCTGGCGCTGATCGGGGTGGCTGTCGTCTGCTTCGCGCTGCTTTGGACCTATGACCCGCGCGATCCCAGCTTTTTCAGCGCGACCGACGCGACGCCGCAAAACGCGCTGGGCCTGTTCGGGGCGTCACTGGCCGATCCCATGCACCGGGCGCTGGGTTGGGCGGCCTATGGAATTCCGTTCGCTCTGGCGTTTTGGGGCGGCCGACTGATCCTGCACCGTGGCGAGGCGCGCATCGTCAGCCGAATGATCCTGATCCCGATCGCGGTCGCCGTGGCCTCGGCCTTCGCGGCGGCGCACGTGCCGTTTACAGGCTGGTCGTATCCTTATGGTCTGGGCGGCCTGTTCGGCGACACGGTTCTGTTGTCTGTTCTTGCCCTCTCGCCCATGGCGGTCGGGCCGTCGTTGATCCTGACCACGCTGGGTCTGGCCATTCTGACGGCGTTCGTCGGCCTGGTCGCATTGGGCGTCAATTGGACCGAATTCAAGGGCCTGATCCGGTTTCTATGGCACGGACTGATCGTCTCGTACGCCGGATTTCTGGCCCTTCTGGGCGGTCTTGCCTCGTCAGGTGCGCGCAATGCCTCGCGTCTGAAAGAGCAGGGACGAAAACGCAAGGAGGCGCGGGCAGAAGCGGCGCGCGAGGCCGAGCAGGCCGAGCCGACGCTCAAACGCCGCTCGGCGGACGGCGACAGGGGTGCGCATGGATCGATCCTGCCGGACGAAGATCGCGTGATGGCGCGGATATCCGAGGCGGTGCGCAAACGCGACGCGACACGCGGCATGCCGGACGAAGACACCATCGTGCCCGCACCCGTCCCCGATGCGCCGATTGTAGACGCTCCGGCCACGCATGCACCGCTGGATCACGCCCTGCCCGACGATCCCCACCCCCGGAACGAGCCGCGTGTGCGCCAGCGAGGGCGCCGGTCCACTGCCAAGAGCGCGCGGGCCAAAGCCGAGGAACAGCCCAGCCTGCTGGATGGCAGTGGCGAGGGGTTCGATCTGCCCGCGCTTTCGCTGCTGGAGAACCCGACGACGATCGTGCGCCACACGCTGAGTGACGAGGCGTTGGAACAGAATGCGCGGATGCTGGAAACCGTGCTGGATGACTATGGCGTCAAGGGCGAGATCGTGTCGGTCCGGCCCGGCCCGGTGGTCACGATGTACGAGTTGGAGCCCGCGCCGGGGCTGAAGGCCAGTCGCGTG
>CAYWND010000670.1:0-1824 GCA_964459085.1 uncultured Oceanibium sp.
CATTTCGAGCCGATCCTCGAAATGGGGATCAACCGCCTGCCGATGCTGGCCGAGGCGGGCATCCACACCTTTTTCAACGGGCCCGAAAGCTTCACGCCCGACGACCGCTACTATCTGGGCGAGGCACCCGAATTAGGCGGGTACTGGGTCGCGGCGGGCTACAACTCGATCGGGATCGTCTCGTCTGGTGGGGCTGGCATGGCACTTGCGCAATGGATCAATGATGGCGAGGCACCCTTTGATCTGTGGGATGTGGACATCCGCCGCGCCCAGCCGTTCCAGCGCAACCGCACCTACCTGCGTGAACGGGTCAGCGAAACGCTGGGGCTGCTCTATGCCGACCACTATCCCTATCGTCAGGTCGAAACCGCCCGCGGTGTCCGCCGGTCCCCCTTTCACGAGCACCTGAAAGCACGAGGTGCGGTGTTCGGCGAACTGGCGGGATGGGAACGTGCGAACTGGTTTGCAAGCGACGGCGAGCCGCGCGAGTACCGCTATTCCTGGGGTCGCCAGAATTGGTTCGAACAGTCCCGTGCCGAACATATGGCCGTGCGCACCGGTGTGGGCATGTACGACATGTCGTCTTTCGGCAAGATCCGTGTCGAAGGTCCGGACGCCGAGGGCTATCTGAACCACATTTGCGGCGGAGACCTCAGTGTGCCTGTCGGCAGGATCGTCTATACGCAGTTTCTGAACGCACGCGGCGGGATCGAGGCGGACGTGACCGTCACCCGCCTGTCTGAAACCGCCTATCTGGTCGTCACGCCTGCTGCGACCTTGCGGCGCGAGATGGCCTGGATGCGTCGCCACCTCGCCGATCGGCGGGTCGTTCTGACGGACATAACTGCGGCCGAGGGCGTGTTGGCGGTAATGGGTCCCAAAGCCCGCGATCTGATGGCACGGGTCAGCCCCCATGACCTGACCAATGACGCCCTGCCCTTCGGCCACGCGCGCGAGATCGAGGTCGGCATGGGGCTGGCACGCGCCCACCGCGTGTCCTACGTGGGCGAGCTGGGGTGGGAGCTTTATGTCTCGTCAGACATGGCAGCCCACGTCTTTGAAACGCTGGTCGAGGCCGGGGCGGATGTGGATCTGAGACTGTGCGGCATGCACATGATGGACAGCTGCCGGATCGAAAAGGCGTTCCGCCACTTTGGCCACGACATCACAGACGAAGATCACGTGCTCGAGGCCGGACTGGGTTTTGCTGTCCGGACCCAGAAGGCGGATTTCATCGGCCGTGACGCGGTATTGGCCAAGCGCGAGGCGGGGCTGGATCGCCGTCTTGTCCAGTTCCTGCTGCAGGACCCCGAGCCGCTGGTCTATCACAATGAACCGGTGCTGCGGGATGGGCAGATCGTCTCGTACCTGACTTCGGGCAACTACGGTCATCACCTTGGGGCCGCGGTTGGTATGGGCTATGTGCCCTGTCACGGCGAGACGGCGGAACAGGTTCTGGCCTCGACCTACGAGATCGATGTCGCCGGGACGCGTGTACAGGCGACGCCGTCGCTCAGACCCCTTTACGATCCCAAGTCCGAACGCGTGAAGGCCTGAACCGGTTGCGAAACGGGCCGCGATGCGGTTAGTCCGGTCATGGTCTGACCGGAGAGCGAATATGTCCGACATCTCGATCCCGATCGCGCTGCAATGGCAGGACATCCGCCAGGGTGTCGCGCGGCTGTGCGCCGCCTTTGACAATGTCTACTGGTCCGGTTGCGACGCGGAGAGCCGCTATCCCGCAGAGTTTGTACAGGCGCTGACGCGCGAAGGCTATCTCGCCGCTCTGATCCCCGAAGAGTATGGCGGTTCCGGCCTGCCACT
>CAYWND010000671.1:0-1824 GCA_964459085.1 uncultured Oceanibium sp.
GAGTAGATGACCTGCAGGCAGGAAGACCGGTCGATCAAGGGACACGCCATCGAGGTGCGTATCAACGCGGAAAAGTTGCCCCAATTCAGTCCCTGCCCCGGCACCATCACGCACTTCCATACGCCCGGCGGACTGGGTGTTCGCATGGATAGCGCGCTTTACGCGGGCTACAGGATCCCACCCTACTACGACAGCCTGATCGCCAAGCTGATCGTGACCGGCACGGACCGGCCTGCAGCCCTGGCCCGTTTGCGCCGCGCGCTTGGGGAACTGGTGGTTGATGGTGTCGATACCACGGTGCCTCTTTTCCATGCGCTTCTGGACCAGAAAGCCGTGCAGACCGGGGACTACAACATCCACTGGCTTGAAAAATGGTTGGACGCCCAAGAGCAATAGGTCCGGGCGCGTGAAGGACGAGCCAGAGGTTGCGATCACCCCGCGCCTGTTGTTGCAGGGCTACGCAACCGGGATCTTTCCCATGGCCGACAGCCGGGACCGGGAAGAGATCTTTTGGGTTGATCCACGGCACCGCGGGATATTTCCACTCGACGGCTTTCATATGTCCCGATCCCTAGCCAGACGCATCAGGAAACGGGACTTCCGGATCAGGCTCAACACTGATTTCGAAGGCGTGGTGGAAGCATGCGCGGACCGCGAAGAAACCTGGATCAACGCAGAGCTTTTCGACCATTATGCCACGCTGAATCGGATGGGCCATGCACACAGCCTCGAAGTCTGGCAGGGCGACAGACTGATTGGCGGTGTCTATGGAGTCACCCTCGGGGCGGCGTTCTTCGGTGAAAGCATGTTCAGCCGGGCGACCGATGCCTCCAAGATCGCGCTTGCCTATCTCGTGCATCGCCTGCGGGCGGGTGCGTTCGCGCTGTTCGACACGCAGTTTCTTACCACCCACCTCGCCAGCCTCGGAGCCATAGAGGTCCGGCGCTCCAGCTATCACGATATGCTGGACCAAGCGCTGCGCGGCCATGGCGATTTCACCGGGCCGGAAACGCCTGAAGCCGGTGAACTTATTCTGGCATTCCGAGGCTGAGATGTCAGAATTCAGACAGATCCCGATCCTCGATATTGCACCTCTGGTGACGGGTGGAGGGACACGCGACCTCGCCCGGGCGTTCGCGACCGCCTACGGCGAGACCGGGTTTGCCTATGTCGTGAACCACGGGATCGACCCATCCCTGCGCGCCGCGGTTTTTGATGTGTCCCGGCGTTTCCATGCGCTGCCGCACGCGGACAAAGACGCCATCGCGCTCAATCACGCACACAGGGGCTACATCGCGATCAATACGTCTACGGACGTCACAACAGACCTTGCCGCCGTGACGAAACCGAACCAGTCGGCATCTTTCATGATGATGCGCGAGGATGCCGTGGCGCAAGCGGGCATCTATCTTTCGGGCCCGAATATTTGGCCGGAGCTCGATGGCTTTCGCGCGACTTGCGAAACCTATGCCGCGGCGATGGCCCGACTGGGACACCAGATGATGGAGCTTGCGCTCGATGCGATTGGAGCGCAGGACCGGCGCATCATGGCGGCCTTTGAAATCCCCACGATCTGGCTCCGCCTGCTGCACTACCCGCCGCAGCCGCCACAGGCGCCTGAGGACCTCTACGGTTCCGCGCCGCACAGGGACTTCGGCTGTTTGACCTTTCTGGCGCAAGATGAGGTCGGCGGTCTGCAGGTTCAAACGCCGGCAGGCGTTTGGGTAGACGCACCGCCACTGAAGGATGCGTTCGTCGTAAACGTCGGAGATATGCTGCACCGCCTGTCTAACGGCCGACTGCTATCGACTCCGCACCGGGTCA